>JANOVQ010000205.1:0-12495 GCA_031417495.1 Pseudomonadota bacterium
TTAAAGGTGAATATATTTATACCAATGAAAGCCCTCACCGCTCGCCAATCTGCCATTCTCGAATTCGTGACTGCGCACATCGGTGAGGAAGGGCTGCCACCTACCCTGGCCGAGATTGCGGCGGCCTTTGGGTTTAATCAGGTTCACGCCGCACAGAAGCATTTGGCGGCTCTGGCAACCAAGGGGCACCTTGAATTGCTGCCCGGCAAAGCCCGCGGCATCCGCCTCCCCTCGGCCCAGCCGCGCACCCGGGCTGAGACACTGTGGCTGCCGATCTGGGGCCGGGTCGCGGCAGGCTCGCCCATCGCGGCCGCACCGGAAGATAACGCTCAACAAGTTCTGGTGGACCGCGCACTGTTCGCACTAACCCCGCATTACCTCCTCAAAGTGAAGGGAGATTCGATGCGGGATGAGGGAATCCTGGACGGCGATCTAATCGCCGTGCATCGCACACCCAGCGCCGAGAACGGCCAGATTGTGGTCGCCCGGATCGAAGACGAGATCACCGTCAAACGCCTGCAACGCCACCCCGGTCGTATCGTGCTGATGCCCCGCAATCCAGACTATGCGCCAATCGAGGTGTCGCGTGACGCCAGTTTCGCCATCGAAGGCCTGTACTGCGGCCTGCTCCGCCGGGCATGAAAACTCCCTCCCCAACCCTGGCGGCATTGCTGCAGAAGCAACAGGTCTGGCGCGGACCTGCGGCCACTTTCGAGAATTCACTGGCACACTGCGCCACCGGCTTTCACGCCCTCGATGCAGCCTTGCCGCTACACGGTTGGCCGGCTGCCGGTCTGGTCGAAATCTTGAGTGCCGCTGCCGGGCTTGGTGAGTTGTCCTTGGTCTTGCCGGTGCTCGCGACTTTAAGTGCCCAACAGAAACCTATTCTGATCATCGCCCCTCCCTATCGACCTTACGCTCCGGCCTGGCAACGCGCCGGGGTGCGGCTTGCTTATTTGCACGTGCTTGAGGCCGCTGACCATGAAGCACCGTGGGCGATGGAGCAGGCGTTACGCGCGGGCTGCTGTGGAGCGGTACTGGCCTGGCTCGCGCAGGCTGACGACAAACCGTTACGCAGGCTGCAAGTCGCAGCGGACAGCGGACAGACCCTGGGCTTCGTGTTCCGTCCCCCGCAAGTTGCGCGCAATCCTTCACCGGCACCGTTGCGAGTGAGTGTGGAAAGCACCCCGACGGGCACGACGCTGCGCGTTCTGAAATGTCGTGGCCGCAATCCGCCGCTAAACAGTATCCCGCTCCGTTCCGCGCTCCTTCATTGAACCTAGAAACGGCAGTTGACCGCTAAACAAACGTGAGCAACGGCATGACCGAATTGAATTTAGTGTTTCAAATGGGCCTCACCTGGTGGGTGAAGGACGCTACGACGTGCGCAGCACACCCCGTTCAACTGCCGTTTCTAGGTTGATGCGAGTGCCGCAATGCTCTGGGCCGCAATTGTTCTGCCACACCTGGCACTCGATGGAGTGCTGCGCCGCCACGCCACGCCTGCGCGTCCGCTCGCCCTCGTCACTGGACCGGCGCAACGCCGCACCCTGTTAGCCGTAAATGCCGCCGCGCAGGCCGCAGGCTTGCGCCCGGGGCTTGGCCTCAATGCGGCGCACGCGCTGCTCCCGCAGTTTGAAATCTGCGCGCACGATGCAGCGCAAACCACGCGCTTACTGCAATTGCTGGCAGCCTGGGCTTATCGTTACAGCTCGCTGGTCGCTCTCGATGGCGAGGATGCCGTCGTGCTCGAAATTGAAGCGAGCCTTGGCTTGTTCGGCCCCTGGCCACGTTTCCAGCAATTGCTTCGCGCAGATCTCAAGGCGCTCGGTTTCCAACATCGGATTGCACTCGCGCCGACGCCATTCGCAGCCTGCGTGCTAGCCACTGCCCGCGATGGTGCGGTGGTCACTGATTTTGCGCGCCTGCAAGAAACCTTGGGGCCGGTCCCGTTGCATGCTGCACGGTTACCACCGCCGCAGATCAGCACCTTCGCGAGTATGGGCATCCGTCACTTGCGGCAACTGTTCAGCCTGCCACGCGCAAGCCTCGCCCGCCGCTTCGGCAACGAACTGCTGAGCTCGCTCGAATACCTGCTCGGCGAACGCGCCGATCTGCGCGCTTGCTATCGCCCACCCGATACCTTTGAAGCCCACCTCGAATTCAACTACGAGATCGCGCACCACCCGGCGCTCCTGTTCCCCCTCAAGCGCATGGTGGGCGATCTCGCCACCTACCTCAGTCGCCGCGATGGCGGCGTGCAGCGCTTCGAACTGCGTCTGCTGCACGCCGAAGGACTCCCCACTGCACTCACCCTGGGTTTGTTGAGCCCGAGCCGCGATCCCAATCACTTGTTTGAGCTCTGCCGGGGTCGTCTCGAACGAGTGGTCCTGCCAGCGCCGATCCGCGGTCTGCAGTTGCTGGCGCGCGACCTGCCACCCTTCATTCCCGCCACGCGCGATCTCTTCGCGACGCGCACCGGCGAGAGTTCCTCGTGGACGAACCTGCGCGAACGGCTGCGTGCACGACTCGGCGACGGCGCGCTCCTCCAGTTGCAGCCGCATGCCGATCCGCGTCCGGAATACAGTTCACGCACAGTGCCTCAACTCACCGCAGAACCGGCCGCGCTAGGTCTGCCCACACGACCGACCTGGCTGCTACCCCAACCGATCCCCTGGCGCGCGCAAACCTCGCAAATCCTGCTCGGGCCCGAACGCATCGAAGCCGGTTGGTGGGATGGTGGGGATGTGCGCCGCGACTATTACGTGCTCGAGACCTCGCGCGGCCAACGCGCCTGGGTGTTCCGTGCGGTCGGTGTGCAGGAAGGGTCGTGGATGCTGCACGGCTGGTTTGCATGAATGACTATGCCGAACTGCATTGCCTGACGCATTTCAGCTTCGGGCGTGGCGCCTCCAGTGCGCGCGAACTTTTCGCACGCGCGCAGCGCAATGGTTATCTCGCACTGGCCATCACGGACGAATGCACCTTTGCCGGCGTGGTGCGCGCACTCGAAGCCGCGCGCGAATTCAAAGTGCCGCTGATCGTCGGCACCGAAGTCACCCTGCAGGATGGCTTGAAGCTCGTGCTGCTCGCCGAGAATGCCGCAGGGTATTCCAATCTCTGCCGACTCATCACGCATGGCCGACGTGGCGCGCGCAAAGGTTGCTACACCCTGGCCCGCGCTGATCTCGCAGCCAGTCTGCTGGGTGTTCTCGCGTTATGGATCCCTACTTATTCGCACGCCGAGCTCGCGCCCGCCGCTAGCGCGCTCAGCGATGGGCAGTGGGTCCGCAAGATCTTCGGTCCGCGCGCCTGGCTCGCAATCGAACTCCATCGCGGGACGGATGACGACGCGCGCCTGCACACCTTGCTCGCGCTCGCGCACGCGACGCAGCTGCGCGCCGTCGCCACCGGCGATGTGCACATGCATGAACGCCGCCGCCGCGCGGTGCAGGACACGCTAACCGCCATTCGCCACCACACCACCGTCGCAGCGGCGGGCGCCTATCTCTTCCCAAACGGTGAACGCCATCTGCGCACCCGCACCGCACTCTCCGCAATCTACCCAACCGCGCTGCTCACGGAAACGCTCGCGATCGCCAACCGCTGCACCTTCGATCTCGGCCAGCTCAACTATGAATATCCGCATGAACTGGTCCCTGCCGAGCACACGCCGATCAGCTGGCTGCGCGCATTAACCACCCAAGGCGCCACCTGGCGCTGGCCAGCAGGGACTCCCGCTGCCGTGTGTGTGCAGCTCGAACACGAGCTCGTGTTGATCGCCGAATTGCGTTACGAAGCCTTCTTCCTGACCGTGCATGATGTGGTGTGCTTTGCGCGCAGCCGCGGCATTTTGTGTCAGGGCCGCGGCTCAGCGGCGAATTCGGCTGTGTGCTTTGCGCTGGGTGTGACGGAAGTCGATCCCGCGCACCACAGCATGTTGTTCGAGCGCTTCATCTCTAAGGAACGCAACGAGCCGCCCGATATCGATGTGGACTTTGAGCATGAGCGACGCGAGGAAGTCATTCAATATCTCTATGCGAAATATGGTCGCGAACGCGCTGCCCTTGCCGCAACCGTAATCTGCTATCGCGCGAAAAGCGCCGTACGTGAAGTGGCGAAAGCGCTGGGTCTACCCACCGATCAAATCGAACAACTGAGCAGCGTATTCGCCTGGTGGGATGGCAGCACAGACCTTGCAGCACGTTTGCGCGAACGGGGATTCGAACCGGCGAGCCCAGTGCTGCGCCGGATCCTGGCAGTCACCCGCGAGCTGCTCGATGCGCCGCGCCATCTCTCGCAGCATGTCGGTGGTTTTGTGATCTCCGAGCAACCGCTGCATCATCTCGTGCCGGTCGAGAATGCGGCAATGACTGAGCGCACTATTATTCAATGGGACAAGGACGATCTCGAAACGCTCGGCCTGCTCAAGGTTGATTGCCTGGCGCTCGGCATGTTGACCTGCGTGAGTAAATGTCTCGCCCTGTTGCGCAGCGTGCGTGGCCGCGAACTCACCCCTGCAACAATTCCAGCAGAGGATCCTGCCACCTACGCGATGATCCAGCGGGCCGATACGGTGGGTGTGTTTCAGATCGAATCGCGCGCACAGATGGCCATGCTGCCGCGCTTGAAACCCGCCAACTTCTACGATCTCGTGATCGAAGTCGCGATCATTCGGCCGGGTCCTATTCAGGGCAAGATGGTGCATCCCTACTTGCGGCGTCGGCAGGGCCTCGAGCCGGTGAACTATCCATCGGAAGCGCTACGCGCGGTGTTCGAACGCACCCTGGGCGTGCCACTCTTTCAGGAACAGGTAATGCAACTCGCGATCGTCGCTGCCGGTTTCACTCCCGGTGAGGCGGATCAACTGCGCCGCTCAATGGCGGCCTGGAAACGCCGTGGGGGTTTGGAGTATTTCCGCGACCGGATCATGGAAGGCATGACGGCACGCGGCTATAGCACGGAGTTTGCCGCGCAGGTCTTTGAACAAATCAAAGGCTTCGGCAGTTACGGCTTTCCGGAATCCCATGCGGCGAGCTTCGCCTTGATCACCTATGTGAGCTGCTGGTTGAAATGCCACGAACCGGCCGCTTTCACCTGCGCACTGCTGAACTCGCAGCCCATGGGCTTCTACTCGGTCAATCAATTGCTGCAGGATGCGCGACGCCACGGCCTCGACGTGCGGCCGATTGATGTGCGCTACAGCGCCTGGGATTCAACCTTGGAAGCGCAGCCAACCGATCTCACTCGCCAACCGGCATTACGCTTGGGCCTGCGCGAGATTGCGGGCTTTTCCGCCGAGTCCGCGCAGCGCATCGTCGCCGCGCGGCACGTGACTGCCTTCACCGATATCCATGACCTGTGTCAGCGCGCTGAGCTTGCGGCGCGCGCGCGCGGCTTGCTGGCAGATGCCGGCGCGCTGCGCGGGCTCGCAGGTCATCGTCATCGCGCACGCTGGGCGATCCAAGGCGTGGAACCCGCGCGGCCCTTGTTGCGCGATCATGCGACACCCGAGGTTGCAGTTTCGTTGCCAGTGCCGACCATCGGCGAAACCTTACTCGCCGATTATGCGAGTACTGGTCTTACCTTGGGGCCGCATCCTTTACGCCTGTTGCGCGCCCAATTGCGCGCGCAACATTGCCGGCCTTCGCGCGAATTGACCCTCCTGCCACATGGCACACCAGTGCGCTTCGCCGGTCTGGTGACGGCGCGACAACGGCCCTCCACCGCCAGCGGCACCACTTTCGTGACCCTCGAAGATGAGGATGGCATGGTCAATGTCATCGTGTGGCCCGCACTTGGCGAACGCCGGCACCGGGTGTTGCTGGAAGCTAAATTAATGCGCGTGGAAGGGCGTCTAGAAGCGGCCGACGGGGTGCAACATTTAATCGCCGCACGCCTCACGGATCTCAGTTCACTGCTTGGCGCATTGAACGTGCAGTCGCGGGATTTTCACTAAGGGCACCTCTATAAATTCGCTGAAGGCGCGCTGGCGGCGTTGCAACCGAGCTCAAAATGCTCATTTACTCTGTATAAACTCCGCTTTTTCGCTCGCTTGCGCCTTGCCATGATCGCCTTGATCGAAATTATAGAGGTGCCCTTAACTAGCAGTCGTGCTGCCGCCATCGATCACGAAATTCTGTCCGGTAGTGAAACTGCCGGACTTGGCCGCCAGATACACCGCGATGCCGGCAACTTCTTCCGGCTCCCCAATCCGGCGTAACGGATCGTGGGCCGTACGGCGCGCCAAGGTTTCGGGGTTTTCCCATAAGGCGCGCGCGAAATCGGTTCGGATCAGGCCGGGCGATATGGCATTGACCCGGATATTGTCGGGCCCATTCTCAAACGCGAGATTCCGCACGAGTTGAAGGTCGGCGGCTTTAGAGATGCAATACGCGCCCAGTTGACCATGCCCTTTCAGGCCCCCGACTGAGGACACGATGATGATGACGCCATCCTTGCGCGCCTTCATCTCGGGCAGCACCAGTTGTGCGAGCCAGTGATTAGCCAGGATGTTGACGTGCAGAATCTTCTCGAAAGCGCTGTCCGGCAGTTGGCTCATGCTGCCGTAGTGCGGATTGACCGCCGCGTTACACACCAAAATATCGATCTTGCCCAGTTTGCTGCGGGTTTCCTCCACCAGCCGAACGAGTTCCTCTTTCGTGCTGATATTGGCCGGAATCGCGACTGCGCCGCCTGGTCCACCCGCGAGTTCGGCATTGAGTGCCGCCGCAACCTCGCTGCACACCTCACCTTTGCGACTGCAAATGACGACTTTGGCCCCTTGCCGGGCCATCGCTTCGGCAATGGCTTTGCCGATGCCCTTACTGGAGCCTGTGATCAAGGCGGTTTTGCCGGTGAGATCGAATAAATCGTGGGCCATCAAGGATTTTCTCTATCGATTGGCGCTCCCTAGGGGACTCGAACCCCTGTTTTCGCCGTGAGAGGGCGACGTCCTAGGCCACTAGACGAAGGGAGCATGGCAGGTGGAGTGGGGTATTATAGGGGTCTCGCCAGCGGCCACGCCATGGCACGGCATCGACCTCCCCTCACCGTCGGAACATCGACTGGAGCAGCATTGGATCCGCAACCCGCGCATAGCGCTGAGATCATTCCCTTTCACGCCCGTCCGCATGTGTACGGGCGGGCCGATCATCCGATTTCCCGCAAGTTCATTTCGGATAGCGCACTCAAGGTGCTCTACCGCCTTAACAAGGCGGGTTACCGCGCCTTTCTGGTCGGTGGCAGCGTGCGCGATTTACTCCTTGGTCGCCAGCCAAAAGATTTTGATGTCGCCACCGACGCACTTCCCGAACAGGTTCGCGAACTGTTCCGCAATTGCCGCTTGATCGGGCGCCGCTTTCGGCTGGCGCATGTGCAGTTCGGCAGCGAAATCATCGAAGTCGCCACCTTTCGGGCCGCCCACGATGGCGCCACTGACGGGGCGGCGATGACGGACGATGGACGCATTCTGCGCGACAACGTCTACGGTTCGCTCGACGACGATGTATGGCGCCGTGATTTCACCGTTAACGCTTTGTACTACGACATCGCAGATTTCTCGATTGTGGACTACGTCGGCGGCGTCGAGGATCTGAATGCCAAGCGCTTACGGTTAATTGGCGATCCGGAGAAGCGCTTCCGCGAAGATCCGGTGCGCATGCTGCGCGCAGCGCGTTTCGCCACCAAACTGGGGTTTGTAATCGAACCCGCCACCTTGGAACCGATTGCGCGGCTGCGCCATCTGCTGGAAGAAATCGCACCCGCACGCTTATTCGATGAATTATTGAAACTGTTCCATGGCGGCTTCGGGCGCGCGAGTTTCGAAATGCTGCGCGAGCATGGGCTGTTCCATTGTTTGTGCCCACTGACTGATCGCGCGCTCGACGGTAATGAAGGCGCCTTCGTCCAGCGCCTGTTGATTTTCGCCCTCGACAATACGGATAAGCGGATCAGCGAAGGTAAACCGGTCACTCCCGCTTTTCTGTTTGCCGCCCTGCTCTGGCAGAGCGTGGAAGACGAAACAGCAGCGAATGTGGCGAACGGGCTCGGAATTATTGAAGCCATCCAAATGGCCGCGGACACCGTGATCTCAAAACAAGTCGCACGGATTGCGATGCCGCGCCGCTTCACCAACATCACTCGGGAAATCTGGGCCCTGCAACCACGTTTAGTCAAACGGATTGCCAAACGCGCACCACGCCTGATGGAACATCCACGCTTTCGCGCGGCATACGATTTCTTGCTGCTAAGGGCACAGGCGGGCGAACCGGTACAAGAAGCCGCAGATTGGTGGACCAGTTTCATCGGCGCCGACGATTCGAGCCGGGCGCAACTGCTGGAGACCCCCGCGCCGGAGAGCCGTCCGCCGCGCCGCCGCCGGCGTCGTCGCGGCGGCACAGGACGCAGCGGCAGCGCACCCGCCACTGGCGAATAATGTTCTGTCCCAGGGTCGCACCCGTGACGGCGTACATCGGGATCGGCAGCAACCTCGCTGACCCCGTGCACCAGGTGCAAACGGCGTTCGCGGAACTCGCAGCGCTGCCGCGCAGCGAATTGCGCGCGTGTTCTGCCTTGTACCGAACGCCCCCAATGGGACCACCGGATCAGCCGGACTATATTAATGCTGTGGCTGAACTCACCACGTTGCTCACGCCGCAGCACCTGCTCGATGAACTGCAAAAAATTGAACACACGCACCAGCGTGTGCGCCAAACCCATTGGGGTCCGCGTACGCTCGATCTCGATCTCCTGATTTATGGTGCCGAGATCATTGACGACGTGCGGCTACGCGTCCCCCATCCGGGTCTTGCCGCGCGCGCATTCGTGGTGATCCCATTGGCGGAGATCGCGCCCGCATTGCAGATTCCTGGTTTGCCGTCCCCGCGCGTGCTGCAGGCGCGTTTCGCGGCTGGCGCTATCCATAAACTTTGAGCAGCCGATGACCAGCCTAGCCCTGCCGCGCTACATCGCCGTGGAAGGACCGATCGGTGTCGGCAAGACCAGCTTAACCCGCTGCCTCGCCGCCAGCCTGGGCGCCGCCGCGCTCTATGAAGGCGCAGCAGACAATCCATTTCTCCCGCAGTACTACGCCGACCCCAGGCGCTATGCGCTGGCCACCCAGCTCCATTTTTTATGTCAGCGGACTCAGCAATTACAGCCTTACACCCAAACCGATCTTTTCGCCCCGCCACTGGTAGCCGATTTCATGTTCGACAAGGATCGTTTATTCGCCAAGATCGCGCTCGATGCGCACGAATACGCGCTGTATGACCAAATCTTCCGGCGTTTCGCACCCCAGGTACCGACCCCTGATCTGGTGATTTACCTGGCCGCCCCTGTGCCGGCCTTGCGCGCTAGAATCGAGCGTCGCGGCATTAACTATGAGCAGGCCATCACGGATTCCTACTTGCAGCGTCTGTGCGCGGAATATGACACCTTCTTTCACCATTATCAGGCCGCGCCCGTGCTGATCGTCGATACCACTCGGGTGGATTTTCTCGCACAGGGTGAACACTTCACCGCCCTGCTCGCTGAGATCAGCCGCAAGTTCTCGGGTAAACGTGCGTTTCGCACACGCGCCACGCCGGTGGTTGAGGCTGTTACCGAAGAAACTCACCGCGCGAATTAGTCTTCGATTACACTGCCCGCCCCGCAATTTCTCGCTACCAAGCCTATGGAAACCGTCTATTCGCTCGATACCTTACGCGCCACGATTCAGCGCTGGCGGCGCGCCGGCGCGCGAGTGGCCCTGGTACCCACGATGGGCAACCTGCATGCCGGACATATTTCGCTGCTCGCGCGCGCGCGGGCGTTGGCTGATCGCACGGTCGTCAGCATATTTGTGAACCCGATTCAATTCGGTGCCGGCGAAGACTATGCGAAGTATCCCAGTACGCTCCAAGCCGATCAGGAAAAGCTCGCGGCCGCCGGACTCGATCTGTTGTTCGCGCCCAATTTGGATCAGCTCTATCCGGGCGGCATTGCGGAAGACACGCGGGTGACGGTACCTGGACTCTCCACTATTCTGTGCGGCCAATTTCGTCCTGGACATTTTTCCGGGGTCGCGACCGTCGTCAGCAAATTGTTTATCAACATCCAGCCCGACATCGCGCTCTTTGGTGAAAAAGACTATCAGCAGGTGCTGGTCATCAAGCGGTTGGCGCATGATCTGCTCATGCCAGTGGAAATTCTGGGAATGCCCATCGTGCGCGAATCCGATGGGCTCGCCATGAGTTCGCGCAACAGCTACCTGAACCCAGACGAACGCAGTCGCGCGCCGCAAATCTATGCGGCATTGTCCGGCGCGGCCGCCAAACTTAAGTCTCAAACACAGACGCTCATCGCAATTGAGTCCGCGGCCATGGCCGATCTCGCGGCGAACGGCTTCCGCCCTGAATATTTCAGCATTCGCCGGGCGGAGGATCTCAGCAGTCCGCAAACCGGCGACCGCCAACTCCAAATCCTGGTGGCGGCGTGGTTGGGCAAAGCGCGCCTGATCGACAACCTCCGCGTCGATCTCGCGCAACCGCTAAGCGCGACGTGAGATCCGCCATGTCCCGTTCGCCAACGGCTGCCTTATTGATTATCGGCAACGAGATTCTTGCGGGCCGCACGCGTGATGCAAATCTGCAGACCCTGGGTGACGCGCTCGCCGGACAGGGCATTCGACTACGGGAGACCCGTATCGTCGAGGATCGCTATGACGCCATCGTGCATGCTGTTAACGCACTCCGCGCCAGTTTCGATTTCGTGTTCACTACCGGCGGCATCGGCCCCACCCATGATGACATCACAACCGAATGCATCGCGGCGGCCTTTGGTCGAGTCGTGCAGGAAAATCCCGACGCTGCGCGACGCCTGGTCGCCTACTATGCAGCCGAAGGCATGAACGACGCACGCCTGAAGATGGCGCGCGTGGTGGCGGGCGCGGCGTTGCTCGACAACCCGGTGAGTGCGGCACCCGGTTTCGTGATCGAGAATGTCTTCGTGCTGCCCGGCGTGCCACGCATTTTGCAAGCCATGCTGCCAGGGTTGCTGGCCCGCCTGCCGTGCGCTCCCGTGATCGGCAGCGAGTCGATCACGGCTTGGCTGCGGGAAAGCGAAATCGCCGCCGAACTCACCACCATTCAGGCGGCCTTCCCGACGCTCGATATCGGCAGTTATCCCTTCTCACGCGATGATCGTTTCGGGACCTCGTTGGTGGTGCGTGGCACGGATGGCAAGGCGCGTGAGGCAGCCACGGCTGCGATCGCGAATATGTTGCGCGCACGCGGCGCAGAATTCTCCGCGGGGCCTGCCGCCTGATGTTTGGCGTGCGACTGACCTTCCATCAAGTCTCACGCGGGCGGCGGTTTCTTTGTATTTTCACGATCTCAGTGTAGGTTGAGAACCTGCTCCCAACGCCGATAAGTCATGCCCAAAACCGTCTATATCAAAACCTTCGGCTGTCAGATGAACGAGTATGACTCGCAGAAGATGCTCGACCTCCTGCGGGCCACCCATCAAATGGAAGTCGTTGAGCGACCCGAAGAGGCCGACTTGCTGCTGATGAACACCTGCTCAGTGCGCGAAAAAGCCTCCGAGAAGTTATTTTCAGAACTCGGTCGCTGGCGCGAACTGAAACAGGCGCGGGCCGGCGTGATGATTGGGGTGGGTGGTTGTGTGGCCAGCCAGGAGGGCGCAGCGATTTTCGAGCGCGCGCCGTTTGTCGATCTTGTCTTTGGGCCGCAGACCTTGCATCGGTTGCCAGAATTGCTGATCCAGGCCGCGCAAGGTTCGCCGCGGGTGATCGATATCAATTTTCCCGAAATTGAAAAATTTGATCGTCTCCCGGCGCCCCGCGCAGAGGGTCCCACCGCGTTTGTCTCGATCATGGAAGGCTGTAGTAAGTACTGCACTTTTTGCGTCGTGCCCTACACCCGCGGAGAAGAGTTCAGCCGTCCATTTGACGATGTGATTGCGGAAATTCATGCCCTGTCCGCGCAGGGTGTCCGCGAAGTTACTTTGCTCGGGCAGAATGTAAATGCCTATCGCGGTGTGATGCACGATGGTCGGATCGCCGATCTCGCGGCGCTTATCCGCTATGTGGCTGCCATTGATGGCGTTGCGCGTATCCGCTACACGACCTCGCATCCGGTCGAATTCAGCGAGCGGCTGATTGAACTCTATGCCCTTGAGACAAAGCTCGTCAGCCATGTCCATCTGCCAGTCCAGAGTGGTTCGGATCGCGTCCTGGCCTTGATGAAGCGTGGCCACACTGCGCTGGAATATTTATCCAAGATCAGAAAGCTGCGCAAGGCGCGGCCGGAGATTTCGGTCTCGTCAGATTTTATCGTCGGCTTTCCGGGCGAAACAGCGGCGGATTTTGACGCCACGATGCGCCTGATTGAGCAGGTCGATTTCGATTACTCGTTTAGCTTCATCTACAGCCCGCGCCCCGGCACACCGGCGGCAAGCCTGCCGGACGCCACCCCGCTCACGGAGAAGAAGCAA
>JANOVQ010000206.1:0-7295 GCA_031417495.1 Pseudomonadota bacterium
GCCGCCGAACACGCGGTTGGATCTCCTGAAGGAAGTCATCGACAACCCGTACATCCTGTTCGGCGTATCCGACGGTGGCGCCCACACCAAGTTCCTCACCGCTGGTCGCTATCCCACCGAAACGCTGATCAAGATCGTGCGTGAGCACGGTTGGCTCAGCCTCGAGGACGCCCACTGGCGTCTGTCGGCATTGCCGGCGCAGCTTGCTGGCTGCGCCGACCGTGGCATGCTGAAGGTTGGGATGCCGGCGGATATCGTGGTGTACGACTTCGAGAATCTCGCGATCCTGCCGCCGGAGATCGTGCACGACCTGCCGGGCGGTGAATGGCGGCGAGTCCAGCGCGCGAGCGGCTATCGCTACATTCTCATCAACGGCCAGGTCACGATCGAAAACGATGCGCAGACCAACTGCTTCTCAGGTGAACTGCTGCGCCATGGCGTGGCGCAGCGCGCGCCGGCACACGCGGTCGCGGCCTGAGCGCAGGGCAAAGACTGCGCGGCACGCGTTGCTGACGACAATCGGAGCACAAGATTCGCGCTGTAACCTGCGGCAGAAATGGGTTGGCAATTCGTGGCGCGTGCTGTTAAGAATAGCCGCCACCTTCCTGACGTGTGAGGTCGCTATGAAGATCATCGAAGTCCTCGTGCCGGTGGCGATCACGCGCGTGCACCAGCGCGCGCTGGCACCACGCCTCGCCAAACTCGACGGTGTCCGCATCGGTTGGCTGGACAACATGAAAGCGAACGCTGGCTTATTGCTGAGTTCCGTCGCCGCAGCGCTGCGCGAGCGCGGTGACGCTTTTGAGATGATCGTGGCGTCCAAGAACGCGACTGCCGCCGCGCCAGACACCGTGATGGCACACCTGAGAACCTGTGACGCAGTGGTCCTCGCGATCTCCGACTGAGGCAGCTGTACGTCGTGGAGTGTCCATGACTCGATAGCGCTGGAGACCGCGGGGATTCCGACCGTAGTCATCTGCAGCGACGAATTCGGCCCGCTCGGGCGAGCCGAAGCGCAGGTGCTCGGACTCGGCGTCTTACCGTTGGTGTCGATCCCGCACCCCCTGGCGGGCAACGACAGTGTGCTGGTGCGCGCAAAAGCCCGCGCCATTGCCGCGGAAGTCGCGCACGCGCTGACTGCTGCAAGCGAGGTCTTGGCGGCGCGCTACACGGATCGTTTCCTCACTTTAACCGAACGCCGACTGGACGGCGGTGCAGTGTGTATCGATGCAGTCTGCGCGCTCGATCCCGCCCTTGTCGGATCTAAAGACGACCTACCATGAGCGCTAGTGTCGAACTTGAGGTCGATCACCTCGACGACGAATTTGAAGCACGCGGCTGGTCCGATGGCTTGCCGATAGTGGCCCCAACCCGCGCCCGGGTGGCTGAGATGCTGCGCTACTGTGACCATCACCGCGACGACGAGCTCGGCACCATGCCGCCACGCCACGGCATCGTGACTCCTGAAATCCTCGCCGTGAACGCAATAATGGCCGGCTGCCGGCCCACCTATTTTCCAGTGGTGATGGCCGCAGTCGAGGCTATGCTGGCGCCAGCTTTCAATCTCTTTGCAGTGCAAGCCACCACCCATCCCTGCGCACCCTGCGTGATCGTGAATGGTCCGATCGCGCGCGAGCTCGGGATTAACTCACGTTACGGCGCCTTCGGTCCCGGCGTGCGCGCCAACGCTACTATCGGTCGCGCGGTGCGGCTGATCCTGCTCAACGTCGGCGGCGGCACGCCCGGCATCCTTGATCGCTCGACCCAGGGCCAGCCCGCCAAATATGCCTACTGCGTGGCAGAGAACGAAGCCGAAAGTCCCTGGGAACCGCTGCATGTTGAGCGCGGTTTCGCGCGTGAACATTCCACGGTGACTGTGACGGGCGCCGATGGTCCGCACAACCTGAATGATCACATCAGCGACCAGGCAGCGGGAATTCTTGCCACCCTGACCGGCGCAATGAGCGACATGGGCAGCAACAACGCGTATCTGTATGGTCAGCCGACCATCGCGTTCGGACCAGAGCATGCCGCGATCCTCGCCGCTGGTGGTCTCACCAAGGACGCAATCCGCCGGCATGTTTTCACTGAGGTGCGCCTGCCACGCGCACTGTGGGAACGCGGCGGCATGGCCGGCATGTTCCCGGATCTGTTCCCGCACGAGAACATGCTGCCGATCCTGAAGACGCCGGAAGATCTAATGATCATTGTGGTCGGCGGCTTCGGTCGGCATTCCTGCTGGTTGCCAACCTTCGGCGACACCACCCGCGCGGTGACGCGGGCGATTGCGCGCGCGGACGGCACGCCGCTGCTCAGCATCAGCGGTTCTTCGTTCTAGTGACATAGAAGGTGTATGCCACGTGATTCACGCCGAGAGAAAAGAATAGACAAACAAGCGCTCTTCTTCGACAGCGACGGCACGGCGCTCAACGGTTGGCTGGCGCGCCCTGCGGGTAACGGAGCGCACCCGTTGATCATCCTTACGCACGCCGCGCCTAAGATCAGGAAAGCGGGATGTTCGGCGGGTGAACTCGATGACCAACCACTTGTTCGAAGCCATACCCCACCCGAAACAAGCTCGGTTCATCGTAAGGTCGGGCAAGAATTTCCATACCGACGGGCAGTCCGGTGGGGGTGAGCCCGGCGGGAATACTCATTGCCGGCATCCAGGTTTGCGATCCGATGAGTGTGTTGGTCGGGAAGGCCAGTGTGCTCCAAACGCCCGTATCGCAATCTTGTCGAGTGGGCGGCACGACCTGCACGGTGGGATAGACCAGCACGGTGAGCTGGTCTCGCGCCATCAGGTTAACAACCAACTGTGTAAACGCTTCGCGGGCGGCGTACGCGGGATAGTAGGCTGGATCACTGAAGGGATCGTCAGGTCCATTGGCGATCCCTTCGAGTAGATCGAGCTGAGGATGGTAGCGCTTTGATCTCACGATCTCCGCCACCGAACGCGCTGGTGCGGCGGGGATCGCCGCCAGAAATTGATCGATGTCGTACTTGGATTTGATCAAATACAACGACGTGCGGACCAGCCAGTCCGTCAGGTTTGGAATTTCGACGTCAATCAATTCAGCCCCACCGGCGCGCAATTCGGCGAGCGCCTCACGCATCACCGCATTCACGGGCGCGGCGTGCGCGTTATCTTCCGCCCCGAACGCGTTGCGCACCACACCGATGCGCAAGCCGCGCAGCCCATCCAGCACCAGCGCATTTAGGTACGACGCCGGCGCTCGCGCAACGGAATACGCGTAAGTGAGCGGATCCCTGGGGTCGTGTCCAACCATGGCATCGAACACGCGCGCGACGTCCAGCACGCTGCGTCCCATCGGTCCGATGGTGTCCTGGAAACCCACCAACGGATTACAGCCCTTGCGACTGATTAAACCTGGCGTCGAACGCACGCCGACGAGATTGCAGAACGACGCGGGCACGCGCACCGATCCCCCGCAATCCGTCCCGAGACCGATCGTGGCAAAGCCCGCTGCCACTGCCGCGCCTGTCCCGCTGCTGGAGCCGCCGGGATCGCGCGTGAGGTCGTAGGGATTCTTGGTTTCGCCGCTGCGCGATGAGTAACCGAACCACGACGTGGCCCAATCCGGCAGGGTCGTCTTGGCAAGAATAATCGCCCCTGCCCTGCGCAGCTTAGCGATCACCGTGGCATCTTCACGCGCCTGGTAGTCGGTGAATATTTCCGATCCGAACGACGTCGGCATGTCCAACGTTTCCAGACAATCCTTCACGACAATCGGAATGCCATGGAGTGGGCCGACTGGATGCCCTTGGGCTAGCGCAGTATCCAGCGCGCGCGCCTGCTGCAGGGCGTGCGGATTAAAGGTGACCACGGCATTGAGGGTTGGTCCCGTTTGATCAAAGGCGGCGATTCGGGCGAGATAGTCATTAGCCAACTGCTCTGCGCTGATCTGCCCGCGGAACATCGCCGCGTGGATCTGCGCAATGCCGGCCAGCTCCAACGATGTACCGTCAATCTTCATAGGCCACATTCCTCGTGGTGAGTAGGCGTTAGGGACGATCGCCGCAATTGCGCCGCAGAGGAAATTGTAGCGAACTCGGTGCGGTAGTGGGTGACAGTTTCAAGCGCGAAATCGACTTTGATGCGGGTATGCGTAGCGCGGCGCCGCCGTTGGTCGATACTTTGACTCACCTCTCGGTGTCGGCTGGGAACTCCGCGTCACCGCGCAGGTGGTTGATTTGCGTGGTAATGCCAGGCGAGCGCGCACCCGATGATGGCCAACGCTGTGAATTGCGGGTAAGAGAGACCGATGTAGCGTTCGGGCCGACCGTCACCGCGCAGCGGATCGAGCGCGAATCGAAGTAACGCATACGCCACCAGATAAAGTCGGAACGCACTGCCTTCGACGGCGTCTCCTGCAAGTACTCGGCTCAAGCGGCATTTTCCCAGGTAAGCGATACCGAACAGGCCTATTGCTTCGTAAAGTTGAACGGGATGCCCGTCGATCCCATGACAACAACCCTGAAAATAGCAGCCGATGCGGCCAATCGCGTGACCCAGCGGGATCGTTACCGCAAAGTGATCGGCACCGCGGGCGAAGCGCAGGCCGCGTACCCGTGCGAATACGATTCCGCACAAGGATGCGCCAATGAGACCGCCGAAGAACACAAACCCGGTATCAAAATCGCCCCATAACTCGAGCTCTCCCCGCGCATAGTGCTGCCACCCTAAAACCACAAAACCGATCTTGGCACCTACGACGCCACCAATTAACAGCGTCCACATCGCCGCCCAAAAAACATTTTCCGACAATCCCATCGCACTCTTGTGCCGCTCGAGCCAGGCGACCGAAACCAGGCAGCCACCGGCCGCGAACGCACCCCAGAGGGTGACATTCACGTCGCCGGTTCCGCAGGAGTTCGCCGCGCGCTGGCGGGGCTTACATTTCCTACCAATAACGTCGCTTGCCGCGTCGACGAACACTGCGTGCGGGACTGTGCATAAATCTGCGCCCGCTGACCGAGGGCATTGACCGCACACATCGGCTCCAAACGGCCGTCGATGGGTACACGAAATACGCAATGATCCAAACGCTCGCGGCCGCGCGTAGTAGCTAGTTCCGCTGCATTCATGAAATGGTGACTGACAATGCAGAAGTAATATGGTCGCAGCGTGCCCAATGCCCACAAGCGCTTGATTAGCGCCGGCAGCGCGCTCGAGACTAAGAACAAACCGTGCGCCGAGAGGATTCCTAGGGCACGCCGTAGCGCCCGCGACCAGTTGTCGCGGCGGAAGCTTTGGCCGCCGACGCGCGTGAGCAGAGCATCGAGGATACGCATGTCATTTCGACAATTGCGGTCATAAAGCGGAATGAAGCGGTGGTCGGTGGTATTAACGAGCCCCTGCACGAAGCGGCTGCAGTCCGGGTCGCCTAGATAACCTAAGCCGCGGACGATGTCCGGGTCACGTACGCCTTCGGCGATTCGATCCCAGAGTTCCTCGGTGGTTACCCCTACCATGCTGGAATTTGTGCGACCGACCGCGGCAACCGGTTGAAAGCTGACCATTTTGAAAGCGTCGGCGTTAGCGAGAAACCAGCGCACGATGTTCGGTATATCAGTGATATTGGCGCGACTCACGGTGACCGTTGACGCCGCTTCGATGCGGCGCCCCGTACGCCGCCGAGTTGCCCGGATGAGATCCGCGAACTCTGTACGCAACCCATCGAGGTCGGCTTCTGTTGCTGCGGAGGCGTAGCTATCGCGGCGGCCACGCATGGTCGTGTCAATATGGAAACTGACCTCCGAGAGTCCACCGCGCACAAGACGTTCGAATAGACCGGGGTCACGGCGAAAGGACTCGCCGTGTGTCATCAGCATCGGGACGAGCCCTATCTGGCGCGCGTAGCGAATAAAAGACAACAGCTCTTCTTCGGCACGCAATGTCAATTCACCGTCAGTAAGTTGTACGTTGCCGCCCGGACCAAGCCAGGCGCGGAGCCGATCGAGTTGTGCCTCGATCGCTGTAACCGACAAGGGTTGAGCGCCGTTCGCATCGCGAGTCAGATAGCAACCGTCGCACTGAAAATCACAGCGCGGCATCGCGCCAATGGTGGCGCCACATCCTACATATTGACGACCTAGAAACTGCGTCGGCACGCGCAGTGTGGGTGGCAAGCCTGACCACGTCTCGGCCAAGGCTCGACGCGACGCTACGAGTTCTGCATTCAGATTAAGCGTTGTCGAACCCTGCAGCGATCCCTCATTCGCCATTGCGACGTTCGCAGTTGGTCTTCGCCGCGCCCTCGAGGCCCTTACATGCTTCGACGGTGCTAGACCCAGCATCGTCTTTTACGCCGTATAGAAAGCAGGCCGAGCCAAACAAGAAGGCTGACGCCAGCAGTGCCAGCATGGTTACCCTTTTGATCATGATCAATCTCCTCAAATCTCAGCGGGGAAAATCGCTAGGCAACTTACGATCGTTAAGTTGCCAATCATAGGGCTGGTAGTGCACTGCGGGTGGTGTGTCCGCGGGAAGCTCCAGATAGCGGCCGATAAAGGTCGCGACAGAGCCAGCATGGTGTTCGAAGTCCGCGCGAAACCAGTCGAAAATTGCCGAAATCTCCAGCACGTTGGTGTTCGGGTTATAGCGATTCTTACGTCTATCGCGCAGAAATATGCGTGCCTGATCGTCCAGTTGGTGATCCAGTTCCGAGCCGCGATAGGCCTCGTTACGCAGCGGTGGACAGCTCTGCGCGGCACACACCAAAGCGAAGTGGACACGCGGTTCGTCGAACACACTCCGGAGCGTCCCGTGCTCAATATCGTTCAGCGAGATATCGCGCCCTTTGAGTGCATCCATCGGGATGAATCGCTCACGAAACGCCGCGCCCGGCAGCCAGCCAATTTTGCGAATCGACTCAACAGGGTAGTGTTTGAGGATGAGATCGATTGTGTAAGCGTTGTAAGCATTGATCCAAAACGCGATTTTGTCGTGCTCGCTTGCTTGCGCGTAGTCTTGCGGGCACACCGCGGAAAGGCGGTGGAGATAGTCATCGAGCCCGCGCCGCCGCTGATTCGCGATAGCCCGGTAGTCGACCTGCCCCGCATCGACGGACGCGTGGAGTATCTCCGTCCATGCCGCGTGCGTTAGGTCCATGGGGACGCAATCGGCCGCAACTGAGCTACTGCATACCGCCACCAGCAGCCACGCGTGAATCCTGCGGAGCATCAAAATCCCATCCCAAAAGTTGCTTTTTCTACCGCGTCCGATTCGCGCCAGATCGCCGACGACGGCGTCGGCGAGCACGGCGACTTTG
>JANOVQ010000207.1:0-7845 GCA_031417495.1 Pseudomonadota bacterium
AGCCGGTCATCTTGAGCTCGTGGAACAACGTCTCGGAGATGACGAAGTTCGGCATGCCCGGCGTGTTCACCTATGTTGCGGGCGGGCAGAACAAGTTTGATCCGGAAGGCAAGGACCCGCGCCTGCCCGGACCGATCGGGCAGTGGGCGGCCGGCGGTATCGTGAAACACCTGCCAGCGTTGACTGCGCTCGGCGCATCCACCGTGAATTCCTATCGGCGCCTGCTCGATCAGGGCTACTGGGCTCCCGTCTACAACAACTGGGGTTATCAGAATCGCACCTGTGCGCTGCGCGTGTCGGCGCCCGGGCGCTTCGAATATCGCGCCGTCGATTCGATGGTCAACCCGTACCTGTTGAACGCCGCGCTGCTCGCGGTCATGGACGAGGGGATCAGCAAGAAAATCGATCCGGGTCCGCTCGAACAGCGCAACATCTACGAGCTGGAACTGGCCGGCAAGAAGGTCGTAAAACTGCCGACCAACCTCGGCATGGCGCTCGCTGCGATCGAGGCCGACGATCTCGTGCGCGGCGCGTTGCCGGGCGAGATGTGGGATGTGTTCATCGACTACAAGCGCGATGAATGGGACAAGTTCCTGGCCACGGTGACGGCCTGGGACCACGATACCTACCTGGACTACCTGCCGTAGGCGAACGGAGCCAAGGACATGCTGAACTTCGAAATCAGCGCCAGTGAGCAGGCCGCGTTCGCGCGCGACGGCTTCATTACGGTCGATCGGATTATCGAGGATGACGAAGTGGCGCTGCTGCGTGAACGCTATGACGCGTTGTTCAAAGGCCACTGGGAAACCGGCCTGGTACCGGACGAGGTCAACTGGCTCGAAGGACGGGACCCGCCCGATCGCACGCGGCAGATCTGCAATGCCTGGAAGTCTGATCGCTTTGTGGCGAGCGTGGTCCTGCAGGAATCGATCGGGCGCGCGTGCGGCAGACTCGGCGGCTGGCCGGGCACGCGCATCAGCCAGGACAACCTCCTGTGGAAGCCGCCCGGCGGCAAGCCGCTCGGGTTTCATCAGGATTCCGCGTATGAACAGTGGACCACGTTGCCGGACTGGGTCAGCTGCTGGATCGCGCTCGACGACACCTCCGCGGCAGGCGGCACCGTCGAGTATGTCCGCGGCTCTCACCGCTGGGGACGCTCGGGCATGATCGAGCAGTTTCACGCGCCGGAGAATCCGGTCAAGGACATGGAAAAAGCGGCGGCCGCTGCCGGGGTTACTCAGATTGAGCGCGTGCCGGTGGTGGTGAAGGCCGGCGGTGGCGCGTTTCACGGCGGCTGGACCTGGCACGGTTCTGACGTCAACCGGCGCGACGTGCCGCGCCGCTCGATCGTCGCGCATTGTATGTCTTCGGAAACGCGCTTCCACCCCCAGTACGTCGGCTACATCTACAGCCGTTACAAGCGCTTCGGCGACGACACCATGGACGAATCTTTCTTCCCGATTCTATGGCGCAACGATGGTTATCGCTCGCCGTTTATCGCGCCCTATGTCGCGCGGCAGATCACCTGGGGCCAAGCCGTCCCGACGTGACACGGCGACTCGGTCTGCGGGCCTGCGATAGGATCTGGAGCCCCTGCGTTCCCGCTTCGGGGATTAGGCCGACAGGTACGGCGCGCTGCTCAGCGCCGGGGGCGCCGACTTATAGGTCGAGACCTATGCAGTCTTTCGCGGCGAACTGCCGGCCCGCGCCGAGCCCATGCCCGCCGGCATGTCCATACTCGCGGCGCGCAGCGCTGCCGCCTTCACGCGGGCCTCCGCTTCGGTCGCAAACACCAGATCCTCGAACAGCTGCACGGGCGCCGCTGGATCCGCGCACAACTGCCCGACCGCGTAACGTCCGGGCGCGATGCCCACGATCACATAGAAACCGCGCACGGGACCGGGGCGCGCGCCGTTCAGCCGATACAGGACTTTAGCGAGATCGGCATAGCGGCTGTCGTCCTCGAGCCCCGCCTCGGTGCGCGTGACCGGCGCGTCCGAGCGCACCCAGCGATGCGGCATCTCCCCCGCCTCGCTCGCGAGGTCGAGTGCCTGCTGTCCGCGGTAGGCCGGATGCAGCCACCAGGTCTCATCGCGCTTCAGCGGAACCTCCGTCTTGCCGCGACGACGGCTCATGGCAGCGGCCCGTCTTTGAGAAACCCCTCGATGGTGTTCCGCATCAACCGCGAGACGTTGTTGTCGTAGCGATTGTGCGAAAGCGATCCGCACCAGGCCATTGAGCCCACCGAGAACACGGCGCCGTCGTGGGGAGTCTTGTAATAGACGATGTCGGCGCGCGTGCGCGGATTGTTGTCGCCGGTCCCGCCCGGGATATAGCCGCGCGCGTTGAAAGTCGATTCCTCCGTCACCGACACGAACATGTCGGAATGCCCTTCCGAATGCGCGAGCAGGAACGCGCGGTGCGGCGTGCCGAGTTCGAGATCGTAGCGATCGAGCTCGAGTCCCGCCGCGCCGTCGCCGACCAGCCCGAAATTGCCGATCGGCTCATCGCGCCCAATCCCTTTGAACATCCACTTGCACTCGGCCAGTTCGCTGTCCGGCGCGCGCCGGTAGTACGAGGAATAGGTCAGGCCGAACGAGGTGAACGTCACGCCCAGGATCTTGCTCATGACGCGGCCGCGCACCCGCCACAGCCCGCCGTGCTTGCCGTCGAAGGCGTTGCAGTACTCGCCCGGTGCGATGGTCCAGGCCCGCGTGCCGTTGTCACCCTTGCGGACTTCGACGATGTTCGGATTCTCGGGATGCGGCTGGCACACCCAGTAGAAGCCGTTCGCCGCGAGATACATGAAGCGGCCGCCGGCCTGCTGATAATCGTGATAAGCCTGCATCTGCTGCTCGGACACGTACTCCGGATGATGGCCGGTCAGCACGATGCGATATTGATTCAATAACGAGACGCCTTCGCGCTGCACGTCTTCATCGGTCAGGATGTCGACGTCGTAGTTCATCTCGTGCAGCCAGTCGACCAGATGCAGATCGGCGTTGAACTGCCACAGCGACGGCGACAGCACATGCACATACTTCGGCCGCATGTTCAGGATCGGGCGCAGCCGCGATGAAATATTCACGCCCCAGCCGTCGCGATAGGACGTATAGGTACCGAGACCGTAGCCGCGTTCCTGGTTCAGCAGCAGGTCGCCCGGCTGGAGCAGCGGCACCTGGCCGGTCAGCAGCTGCGCGATCACGGAATTCACGCTCAGGTTGTCGTTGGCGTAGGCGAGATAGCTGTGCATGGCCATCACGAGCGCAATGCGCGCAGTCGGACCGCTGGCCGGCGGGCGCACGAAGAACGGCACGTAGTCCTCGCACTCGGCGCTGGTCGAACCGTTCACGCGCAAACGCGCGGCGTAGACCCCGCTTTTCAAATTGGCCGGGACTTTGAACGTGAACGACGGCGCCCAGCGCGCATCGTCGACCGACTCGTCATGAAAATGGATCGCGCCGTATTCGTGCGGCGCGTGCCGGAAGCTCATGAAATCCGACGACCAGTTGAAACCCGTGACGCCGCGCACCGGCAGGTTGATGCCGACGCCGTGCAAGGCGTTCGGACCGGCATCGACGATGTGCGTGGACGCCGCGTTGTCCGCGATATTCGCGCTGAAATCCCAGGCGCCAACCACCACGCCGCGCAATTCGCCCGGCACCTGCTCGCAGCCGGCCGAGGCCAGCAGCAGCTCGACCTCGGCCGCACTGAGCGCGCGATTCGCGAGTTTCGGACGTTCGATCTTGCCGTTGTACTTGTGGCTATGGATCGGGATCTCCCACGCCGCGGGCAGATGCCTGAAATGCCCTCCCGACAAGCGTCGGCCGGACTGCGTCTCGGCCGTACTCGCCGCGATCAATAAAGGACAGTCGCTCGCGCGCGGCCCGGCCCTGCGCGCGCGATACCGCGCACTGCCGGCAGTGTCCTCCAGCGGATGCAGCATGCTCGGGCCGTGACCGCCGTTGGCGATCGTCACGAACGGCGTCTGCCAGACGCGGATCTCGCCGCGCGCGGCGTCGAAGGTCGCCGCGACCTTGTACCAGACCTTGCGGAAGAGTGGTTTGCGCGTTGAATATTCTTCGACCTGGCCGCGCCCGCGCCCGATACGCAGCGCAAGTTCCCCGCTTTCGTTGATGAACAGACCATAGCCGGTGCCGGTCCGGGCATGCCACTTCGAGATGATCGCCTGGGCCCCGACGGCGACTCCTTCGGTATCGACCACGGGGGTCGTCGGATAGATATACGCGCACAGGGTGAAGCTCTGCACGTCGAGCCGCGGGTCGTGCGGCACCATCACATAGCTTCCGGCGTGCACGGCCTGGTGCTGGCCGCGATAGCGCCGGTTGGTGGAAGTGCGCACCAGCTTTTCCTTGAAGCCCGGTCCCTCCGGGTTCGTATCGCCGTGGATCAGGCGCACGATATCGGCCTGGTACGGCTCGTTGAACTCGCTGTGGACGAAGAAGGTCACCTCGTCTCCTGGCCGCACCGAACATCGATCCGTGTAGCCCGTCACGCGCAACATGAGCTGCTGAGAAGTCGCCATAGTCGCCGGTTCCTTAATATTTGACGCCGTAGTGGTCGAGCAGCGCGTACAGCCGCTTCAGGAAAATCGCGTGTTCCGCATCCTCGCGCGTGCGATAGCGTTCGCGGGTGATTTTGACCACCCCGCCCCGATGCCCCGGCAGGATCCCGATCGCATATTCCTGCCAAGGGAGGGTTTCGACGATGGTGTGTTTGCCGGTCTGCGGCGTCATGCGCAGCTTGTCGATCAGGCGCTTCAACCCCGGGCTGTGATTGGGCGGCGTTGCGCCGGGCTCGGCCGCCGCGCCGCGCGGGTGTGCGCGATGTTCGGCGATGATTTCGGCGCGCTGCGCCGGATCCCGGAGCAGCGGCAGCATGTAGGTCCGCACATCATAATCATCGACTGCCGTGAAGCCGTAATCGCGCGCCAGCGCGGTCGCGGGGCGGGCATGCCGTTTTGTGGCCATGAGTCACTCCTTCGGTACATTTGTAAGCGCTGCACGAGTGCACTCGCAGCGTGCCACACGCGGAGTATTTTCGACAGCCTCTGCCTTGTCCAACGGGGGATGAGTCTGAGCCAGCACGGACGCGGAGCTTTCTTCTTTAGCCGCTGAACCGTCGCCGTGATTCTTCGCGAGGCTCACGACACCGCTTTTTTTTGCTTGCTCAAAAGTTGCATATTAAGAATAATAGTTGCGTCTTAGTAATCTCCAAGATTAACCATGGCGCTGCGTCTGCTCAAATATGCGTTCGATCGCGACTACGCCGAGCCGCGCTGGTTCAACACACCGGCGACCTTGCGCGATCAATACGACGTGGTCATTATCGGCGCGGGCGGCCACGGTCTCGCGGCGGCCTATTATCTGGCGCGCCACCATGGGATCACGCGGGTCGCGGTGCTGGACAAGGGTTATCTCGGGGGCGGCAATACCGGCCGCAATACGACCATCGTGCGCTCTAACTACCTGACCCCAGAGGGCGTAAATTTCTACGACCGCAGTGTGAAATTGTTCGAGGGACTCGCGCACGAGCTCGACACCAATCTGTTCTATACCAAGCGGGGCCATTTCACGCTCGCGCACAACGAGTCGACTCTGCGCACGGCGCGCTGGCGTGCCGAGGTCAACAAGCATTACGGTATCGACAGCAGGTTGGTCGATGCGTCCGAAGTCAAGCGCGCGTGCCCTGAGATCGACCTCGAATGCGGCGGGCAGCATGCCATCCTCGGAGCCTTGTATCACGGTCCCGGCGCGATCGTGCGGCATGATGCGGTCGCCTGGGGCTACGCCCGCGCGGCCTCGAGGCTGGGGGTCGAAATTTTTCAGCAGACCGAGGTCACAGCCGTCGCGCTGACGCACAACCGCGTCTGCGCAGTCGAGACCACCCGTGGTCGGATCACGACCGGCAAAGTGTTGTCCGCCGTGGCCGGCGCGACGCCCACCACGCTCAAGATGGTCGGTCTGCCGAGTCCGGTGGAGATTGTGCCGCTGCAGGCCTGCGTGACAGAGCCCATGAAACCCTGGCTCAACACCATCATTGTCTCTGGCAGCCTGCACGTTTACGTGAGCCAGAGCGCGCGCGGTGAACTCGTGATGGGTGCGTCGGTCGATCCGGCCGAGCTGCATTCCACGCGTTCCTCGCTCGAGTTCGTGACGTCGCTGAGCGACCAGATGCTCGATCTGTTTCCATTTCTCGCGGGCGTCAAGATAAACCGCCAGTGGGCCGGCATGGCCGACATGACACCAGACTTCGCGCCGGTCATGGGCAGAACGGCGGTCGAAGGTTTCTACCTCGATGCTGGTTGGGGGACCTGGGGCTTCAAGGCGACGCCGGTCTGCGGCGAGACGATGGCGTTTACCGTAGCCCACGATACCAACCATCGACTGCTCGACGCCTTCGGTATGGAACGTTTCGAGCGGATGACGATGCTCGGCGAAAAGGGCGCTGCGGCGGTCGGTCACTAAGCCATGAAGCAGTTCAATTGTCCGCATCTCGGGTTACGTCCTGCGAGCGAATTTGTGTGTGCCGGAACCGCCATCGGCAGCCTCCTGCAGGAAGACTCGGAGCGCGTGCGGCACGGCGTGTATTTCGGCGATGCGACGGCGCGCATCAAGCGCGAATGGTGGTTTCATCGCGCGGCCCATCTGTGGTTTCTGATCGAGCGCGACACCGCCACCGATCACGTCATTGAGATTACGCTCGCTTCCCGCCTGGGAGACGCCGATGGCGTATAGACTCCCCCCGCAACCCGACGAATGGATCGTGCGCGGCGAAAGAGTCCACTTTGAGTTTGAAGGCCAGCCGTGTGAAGGATTTGCGGGTGACACCGTGACGAGTGCGCTGCTCGCGAGCGGTCGCCGCGTGCTCGGGCGCAGTTTCAAGTACCACCGTGCGCGCGGCGTCCTCTCGGCCGCTAATCACGATTCAAACGTGCTGCTGCAGACTTCTTCGCGACTGAACATCCGCGGGGATGTCGACGCGCCGCTCGGCGGTGAAGCGTATACCGCGGTCAATACCTTCGGTGGCCTGCGGCGGGACTGGGCGCGGTGTCTCGAGTGGCTCGCGCCCGTGCTGCCGGCAGGCTTCTACTACAAGGCGTTCTTCCGGCCGCGCTGGCTGTTTCCGTTCTGGGAACGCCTGATTCGGCAAGTCAGTGGGCTCGGGCGCGTGACGGCAGCGTTCCCGCGGACCCGGCCCCGGCACCGCCGCGCCTATTGCGACTGCCTAATCATCGGTGCGGGCGCGGCGGGCATGGCGGCCGCACGCTCGCTCGCGGCACACGATCTGAGAATTCTGCTGGTTGACGAAAACGCGCGGCCCGGCGGGAGTCTCGGCTATACGGCGCTGACCCCGGATCAGCAAGCCTGGTTCGCGGAAACACTTGCCGTGCTCGACGCATCAGTTGCGGTAACGGTGCAGACGCAGAGCTTTGCGGCCGGCCTGTATACGGATCTGGAAGTCCCACTGATTGCGCCGGACGGCATGACCGTGGTTTCCGCGCGCAAGGTGTTGATCGCGACGGGCGTGATTGAACAACCTGCGGTGTTCAGGAATAACGATCTCCCCGGAGTGATGCTGGCGAGTGCCGCGCAGCGGCTCGTTCACCGCTATGCGGTCGCCCCGTGCACGCGTGCGGTGGTGCTGGCCGGCAACCTCGATGGTTACGCTGCGGCATTCGATCTGCTCGAACGCGGGATAAAAATTGAAGCCATCCTCGATCTCGAGGATCCTGCGGATCGCGGCGCACCGGTGGCTGAACTCAAGGCGCGTGGCGTGAGAGTCGTCGGCGCGGCCAAAGCGATTGAAGCGCGCGCCAAGGGT
>JANOVQ010000208.1:0-6929 GCA_031417495.1 Pseudomonadota bacterium
CGAACCATCTGGACGGCGAACACCTTTGCGGGTGCGCACCACCACCGCGTTGAAGACTTCGCCCTTCTTCACTTTGCCGCGCGGAATGGCATCTTTGATGCTCACTTTGATGACGTCCCCAATATGGGCGTAACGGCGATGCGAACCGCCGAGCACTTTGATGCACATGAGGCGGCGGGCCCCGCTGTTGTCCGCCGCGTCGAGCATCGACTGCATTTGAATCATGGTGCGTTCTCCTGGCGCTGCGCGTTACAGTTCGACGGCTTTTTCGATGACGCGCTGCAGGCGCCAAGCCTTGTGCTTGGAAAGCGGCCGGCATTCTTCGATGGCGACCGTATCGCCTTCCTTGCACTCGTTGTTTTCGTCGTGCACCAAGAGCTTGGTGTAACGGCGCAGATACTTCTTATAAATCGGATGTTCCACCCGACGCTCAATCCGCACCGCAATGGTTTTATCCATTTTCGTACTTACCACCTGGCCGACCAAGGCCCGCTTAACGGTTTTGTCATCAGCCATTACGCACCACCTGTTCGCTTCTGCCCGAGGATTGTTTTAATCCGGGCAATTTCTCGTCGTGCCTCACGAACCTGACTAGCGCGCGTTTGCTGACCAGTGCCCCGTTGCATACGAAGGTTAAATTGTTCTTTGCGTTTCTCAAGCAACAGCGTTTTCAGATCCGCCGCCGACTTGGCGCGCATTTCATTCGCGTCCATCACATCACCTTCCGATCGGCGAAGGTGGTCAGGATCGGGAGCTTGGCGCCGGCGAGTCTGAACGCTTCGCGCGCCACCGATTCCTCGACACCTTCCATCTCATACAGCACCATGCCCGGCTTAACCTGCGCGACCCAGTATTCGACTGCGCCCTTACCGCTGCCCATGCGCACTTCCAGCGGTTTCTTCGAAATCGGCTTATCGGGAAAGACCCTGATCCACACCCGGGCGCCACGCTTCACCGCGCGCGTAATGCAGCGTCGCGCCGCTTCGATTTGGCGCGCGGTGAGGCGGCCACGCGTCAGCGCTTTCAAGCCGTACTCGCCAAAACTGACCGCACTGCCGCGATGGGCCAGACCGGTGTTCCGGCCCTTGTGCTGTTTGCGATACTTGGTGTTCTTCGGTTGTAACACGCTTATATACTCCTAAGATGCCGTTGCCTGTTCGGCAACCGCTTCCGCCGCGTGTTCTTCGGCACGGCTGATGACTTCGCCTTTGAATATCCAGACCTTGACGCCAATGATGCCGTAGGTGGTTTTGGCCTCGGCGAACCCGTAATCGATATCCGCGCGCAGGGTGTGCAGCGGAACTCGCCCTTCGCGATACCACTCGGTGCGCGCGATTTCCGCGCCATTAAGGCGGCCGGCGACGTTTATCTTGATGCCCTGCGCACCCAACCGCAGCGCGTTCGAGACTGCTCGTTTCATCGCGCGACGAAACATAATGCGACGTTCAAGCTGTTGGGCGACTGACTCGGCCACCAGGTACGAATCCAATTCCGGCTTGCGAATCTCTTCCACGCTGAGATGGACAGGAATTCCCATCAGCTGTGCGATTTGTCTGCGCAGCGATTCAATGTCTTCGCCCTTCTTGCCGATAACGATGCCAGGCCGCGCGGTATGGATGATGATGCGGGCGTTGTGCGCCGGACGCTCGATCTGGATTCGGCTCACCGAGGCATGCGCGAGTTTCTTGCGCAGAAAAGTGCGTACCGCGATATCCGTATTCAGGTAGTCCGCGTAGCGCCGGCGTTCCGCATACCACGTGGAGGTCCAGTCCTTGATAATCCCGAGGCGGATGCCGTACGGATGTACTTTTTGACCCATATTTGTGCTCTTAAACCTGGCTCATTAACTTGGTTTTTAGCTCAGCTGTGCAGCTTCGCTCGCTGTGGGTCCGCTTAGGACCTGCCCTCTTCGACCACTATCGTGACGTGACTGGTGCGCTTAAAAATCTGATTGGCGCGACCGCGTGCGCGTGGCATCCAGCGTTTCATAATCGGGCCTTCATCGACCATGATGGTTTTGACCCGCAGCTCATCGACATCTGCGCCATCGTTGTGTTCTGCGTTGGCAATCGCCGACTCCAGCACCTTTTTGATCATTGCCGCCGCCTTCTTCGGGCTGAAGGCCAGCAGATTCAACGCCCGGTCCACCGGCAATCCGCGCACCTGGTCAGCGACCAGACGGGCTTTCTGCGGCGTGATATGCGCTTGATGAAGCTTGGCGGTTGTACCCATTGAAATAATCCTTGTCCGCGTTTACTTGGTCTTCTTATCCGCGATGTGGCCGCGGAAGGTGCGCGTTTGTGCAAACTCGCCGAGCTTGTGGCCGATCATGTTTTCAGTCACAAACACCGGCATGTGCTGGCGACCGTTATGCACTGCGATCGTTAAACCGATCATGTCCGGCACCACCAGAGAGCGGCGTGACCAGGTCTTGATCGGCCGTTTATCGTTGTTGGCGCGTGCTGTCTCCACCTTCTTGTGCAGGTGGTGGTCGATAAACGGGCCCTTCTTAATTGAACGTGGCATGGCAGCGTTTACCTCTTAGCGCTTGTCGCGACGACGCAGGATCATCTTATCCGTACGCTTGTTAGTTCGAGTCTTGTAACCCTTGGTCGGCTGACCCCATGGGCTCACTGGGTGGCGACCGCCAGAGGTGCGGCCTTCGCCGCCGCCATGCGGATGATCCACCGGATTCATGGCCACGCCGCGCACCGTCGGGCGAATACCGCGCCAGCGTTTCGCGCCCGCCTTCCCTAACTGGCGCAGCGAATGCTCGTGATTGCAAACTTCGCCGATGGTTGCACGACATTCGATAGGCACTTGGCGCATTTCGCCAGAGCGCAGGCGAAGCGTGGCGTGCGTGCCTTCACGGGCGACATATTGAATGCCGGCGCCCGCGCTACGCCCGATCTGCGCGCCTTTGCCAGGTCGTAGCTCAACGCAATGAATCGTTGCCCCCACCGGGATATTCCGCAGCGGTAGGCAATTTCCGACCTGGATCGGCGCATCACTTCCAGAACGCAGGGTCTGCCCGGCAGCCACGCCCTTAGGCGCGATGATGTAACGGCGTTCACCATCGGCGTACAGCAACAGCGCGATGTGGGCGGAGCGGTTCGGGTCGTATTCGAGGCGTTCAACTTTCGCCGCGATGCCGTCTTTGCGCCGCTTGAAATCGATAATCCGGTAATGCTGCTTATGCCCACCGCCACGATGCCGAACGGTAATTCGGCCCGCATTGTTGCGCCCTGAATTCTGAATCTGGCGCTCTAACAATGGCGCATACGGCGCTCCTTTGTGGAGGTCCGGGGTCACGACCTTGACGACACCGCGTCGTCCAGGTGAGGTGGGTTTGGTTTTTATGAGCGCCATTAGAATGCGTCCTGGTTGCTCGAGTGCGCTTACGCCGCGCCCGAGAAATCGATACTAAAGCCCTGCTTCAAGCTCACGTAGGCTTTCTTCCACGCTTGCCGCGCACCGACCCTGCCACGGAATGCCTTGGCGCGGGCGCCCACATTCAGCACCCGGACCGACCCCACTTGCACGCTGAACAGCTGTTCCACGGCGGCTTTGATTTCGGGCTTGGTCGCGTCGTTCAATACTCTAAAGAGGTATTGATTGTGTTTATCTGCAATGCGTGTGGCCTTTTCGGACATCCGCGGCTCGACCAGCACCTGCAGTAGACGTTCCTGATTCATGACAGCTGCTCCTGCAGCCGCGTCAGCGCACCCTGACTGATCACGACCTTGGCGAAAGAAATTAGAAGCGCCGGGTCGACCCCTTCGACATCCGCGAGTCCCACCCAGTGTAAGTTGCGGGCCGACAGGTAGAGTGCATCGGAGACATCATCCGCGATCAGCAACACGTCGGTCAGTCCAAATTTGTCGAGCGCCGAGATTAAATGCTTGGTCTTCGTCTCCTGGACGTCGAGTTGATCAACCACCAGCATGCGGTCCTGGCGAATGAGTTCGGACAGGATCGAGCACAGTGCGCCGCGATACATCTTGCGATTTACTTTCTGCTCGAAAGAGCGCGGTCGCGCCGCGAAGGCCCGCCCACCCGTTCGCCATAACGGACCGCGCGAGGTCCCTGCGCGCGCACGCCCCATGCCTTTTTGTTTCCAGGGTTTTGCCCCGCCGCCACGAACCTCAGCACGGGTCTTCTGGGCTTTAGTGCCTTGGCGGGCGCCGGCGAAGTAGGCCGTGACAATTTGATGCACCAGCGCTTCTTTATAGGGCTGCGCGAAGATGGCGTCCGCTACCGCTAGTGAACCGGCGCTGGTGCCATTCGCGAATGAATGTATTGGGAGTTCCATGCGCCTTAACCTTGTTCACTCTTACGGTTTTTGACCGTCGGTTTGACGAACACATCGCCGCCTTTTGAGCCCGGCACAGCGCCTTTGATCAGGAGCAGGTTACGTTCAAGATCGACACGCACTACTTGCAAACGCTGCGTCGTACGCTGCACGTTGCCCATGTGGCCAGACATCTTCTTGCCTTTGATGACGCGGCCCGGCGTCTGCCGCTGACCGATCGAGCCCGGGGAGCGGTGCGATAGTGAGTTCCCATGCGTCGCGTCACCCATGCTGAAATGGTGGCGTTTGATCGTGCCCGCAAAGCCCTTGCCGATGGTGGTTCCGGTCACATCGACATACTGGCCCTGGGTGAAGATATCCACCTTAATCTCAGCGCCAGTCACGAGTTCGCCGGCTTCGTCTTCTTGCAGGCGGAACTCCCACAAGCCGCGCCCCGCAGTCGCCGATACTTTCGCGAACGCGCCGGCATCCGGCTTGTTGATCCGATTGCGATGCTTGCTGCCCGCCGTGACCTGCACTGCTCGATAGCCATCCTTCGCAGCGGACTTTACGCGGGTCACCCGATTCGGATCGACTTCGATCACAGTGACCGGGACAGCGTGTCCGTTGTCTTCGTATACGCGCGTCATCCCGCGCTTAATTCCAATGAGTCCTAATGCCATGATGTGCTGCCTCGAACGTCTCAGCTCAATTTAATCTGCACGTCAACGCCAGCCGCCAAGTCGAGCTTCATCAACGCATCGACCGTCTTATCAGTTGGATTCACGATATCGAGCAGTCGTTTATGGGTGCGAATCTCGTACTGGTCGCGCGCGTCTTTGTTGGCGTGTGGCGAGGTCAACACGGTGAAACGCTCGTGCCGGGAAGGCAACGGGATCGGCCCCCGAATCTGCGCGCCGGTACGTTTCGCCGTTTCCACGATTTCACGGGTCGATTGATCGATGAGACGATGATCGAACGCCTTGAGACGTATCCTGATGACCTGTTGGTTCATTTCATTTGCCCTTGGATTGTTTTGCGGTCAACCACTGCTGTTGACTACACAATCCTTTCAATTGGAGAGGTCGTGACTAGTCCAGGATCTTGGCGACGACACCAGCCCCGACTGTGCGTCCACCTTCGCGGATCGCAAACCGTAAGCCTTCTTCCATCGCAATCGGATTGATCAGTTTTACCTGGACTTTGATGTTGTCACCAGGCATCACCATCTCTACCCCTTCCGGCAATTCCATCGCCCCCGTCACGTCCGTCGTGCGAAAGTAAAATTGCGGCCGGTAATTGTTGAAAAACGGAGTGTGCCGTCCTCCCTCTTCCTTCGACAAGACATACACTTCCGCCTCAAAATGCGAGTGCGGCTTCACACTCCCAGGCTTGCACAACACCTGACCTCGCTCAACATCCTCACGCTTCGTCCCACGCAGCAATATCCCCACGTTGTCACCAGCCCGACCTTCGTCCAGTAACTTCCGGAACATCTCAACCCCAGTGCACGTCGTCTTCGTCGTCGCCCGGATCCCCACAATCTCCACTTCCTCACTCACCTTCACAATCCCTCGCTCAATTCGGCCCGTCACCACCGTCCCCCGGCCCGATATCGAAAATACGTCCTCAATCGGCAGCAAAAATGGCATGTCCACCGGTCGCTCCGGCACCGGAATGTAACTGTCCATCGCGTCAATTAACTTCCAAATCGACGGCACCCCTATCTCGCTCGTGTCCCCTTCCAACGCCTTCAACGCGCTCCCTATCACCACCGGTGTGTCATCTCCAGGGAATTTGTACAGCGACAGCAGCTCCCGAACTTCCATCTCCACCAGTTCCAGCAACTCCGCGTCGTCAACCATGTCCGCCTTGTTCATGTACACCACGATGTACGGAACTCCTACCTGACGCGCCAGCAATATGTGCTCACGAGTCTGCGGCATCGGGCCATCCGCCGCCGACACCACCAAAATCCCGCCGTCCATCTGCGCCGCTCCCGTGATCATGTTCTTTACATAATCCGCATGCCCCGGACAATCTACGTGCGCGTAATGCCGGTTATCGCTCTGGTATTCCACATGCGACGTCGCAATCGTGATCCCCCGAGCCTTCTCTTCCGGCGCATTGTCAATCTGATCGTACGCCTTCGCCTCACCACCAAATTTCTTCGACGTCACCACCGTCAACGCCGCCGTCAACGTCGTCTTCCCGTGATCAACGTGTCCTATCGTCCCCACATTTACATGCGGCTTCGTTCTCTCAAATTTCTCCTTGGACATAGGTGTAATCTCCTGCGGGACGATTTAGTCGCGACCAAAATTATCTGCAACCACTATTGAAACTCTGACTGCCAAATCTCTGGAGCCCATAACCGGAATCGAACCGGTGACCTCTTCCTTACCAAGGAAGTGCTCTACCGACTGAGCTATATGGGCGAATCTAACGATCTGGAAGCTAACACGAAACCTCCAGTCGACAATCCTCTACTTAAACCAGGTACCTTTTCGTCGTAGCTGATTCCGGGCGCCCTTCACTGCCGCCTCCGCATTTAAGTGGAGCGGGTGATGGGAATCGAACCCACACCATCAGCTTGGAAGGCTGAGGTTCTACCATTGAACTACACCCGCAGGCGCTT
>JANOVQ010000209.1:0-3534 GCA_031417495.1 Pseudomonadota bacterium
CATCGACCCTCTGCTGACTCACGAGACGAGGGCTTTCGATTCCCGAAAGCGGTCACATCTCCATGTGGTTTCACCGAGCCGGTGATTCGGCGCAAAGACACCGTGGTAGCACGAGAGGTTGACGCGTGGTGTCGGCACCAACGCCGCCAATCGGGCCACCAGTTCGAGCGGCTCGAACACCTCGTCCGTTATGGCATCCCGGTAAGGGGGCTTGAGGCGGTACCGAATATTCCCCTGCGCCGTTAACGACAACCGCTCAGTCGAGACCGCCGGGCGCCGTGGCCGCGCGATCGCTTCTTCGAAGTCATGCGGAAGCCGGCGCTCGAGGCCTACGAAATCGTCTGACCGGTAACCGCCGCCCGGCACCACACGCTGGGTGCGGGTGCAAACGACTGCGCGCCTCGACGCGCCCGGGGGAGACGATTCGTCGCGGCTGGCGTGCGCCGTTTGGGCCAGCCCGAACACAGTATGGGCAGCTGATTGTTGCGCCGCGCTAATCATGCCCCTTATCCTCCGCCTGACTATGGAGGTTCGCGATGCCTGATCTGTTCAGTCCCTTCTCGCTCAAAGACGTCAAGCTGCGCAACCGCATCGCGATGTCGCCGATGACGATGTATCGCTCGAGCGACGGCCGGATGAACGATTTTCATCTGATGCTGCTCGGTTCGCGGGCCGCCGGAGGATTCGGCCTCGTGTTCGCGGAACAACTCGCGATCACCCCGAACGGGCGCACCAGCGTCGGCTGCGGCGGTATTTATGACGACGCGCAAATCGACGGACTCGCGCGGGTCACCGCGCTCGTCAAAGACATGGGCGCGGTGCCGGCGATTCAACTCGGGCATACCGGGCGCAAGGGCAGCGAAGTCAAGCCCTGGCAAGGGGGGCATCAGCTGCCACCGGATCATCCGGATGGCTGGCCGGTGGTTGGACCGTCGGCGATTCCTTATGGCGGCAAATACAAGTACCCGGTTCACGCCCTGACGCGCGAAGAAATCAAATCGATCCATCGCAGCTACGCCGACGCCGCGCGACGCGCCGTCGACGCCGGCTTCGAATGGCTGGAAATGCATTTCGCGCACGGCTACCTCGGCGCGAGTTTCTTCTCGCCCATAGCGAACCAGCGCACCGATGAGTACGGCGGCAGCGTCGAGAATCGCGTGCGCTTTCACCTCGAAGCGCTCGATGCGGTACGTGCGGTGTGGCCCGAACGGTTGCCGCTGACGATGCGGCTCGGCAGTGACGATCTCAACGAGCGCGGGGTACGCTTCGAAGACGCGATCCAGGCGGTGACGATGATGCAGGCGCATGGCCTCGATCTCGCCGATCTCAGCCTCGGCTTCAACACCGACGAAATGCAGACCGTGCCGTTTGCCGATCTCGGATTCATGCTCGAACGCGCGGTGCGCCTCAAGCGGGAAGTCGGTATCCCGGTCGCAACCAGCTGGAACCTCGGGCTGCCCGCACTGGCCGACAAAGTAATTCGCGAAGAAACGGTCGACCTGGTGATGCTCGGCCGCCCGGCGTTGTCGAATCCGCACTGGCCGGTATGGGCCGCGCGCGAGCTCGCACACCCCGACCCCTTCGGCCTGGTTCCCGAGGACTGGGCTTGGTGGCTGCGCAATTTCCGCGCACACCCGGCATGCATCGGCTGGCCGCTCGAGGAAGATCAGCTCGAAATACTGCCGGCCTGAGCCGGCAGGTGTGTAGACGCGATGGAATACCGCCCGATCGTGTGGTAAACAGGAGGCATGCCGAAAACGCCTCCAGGTGAAACCCGTGCACGAGTCAGAGATTTCGTGCACGCCAGAATCCTTGCCGGGTCGTCGCCGTCGATTCGCGAGATTCAGGAAGCCTTCGGGTTCCGTTCGACCGCGACCGTTCGTGAACACCTCGAAGCGCTGGTCGAACACGGGCTGCTCGCACAGGACCCCGGCCGCGATCGTGGTTTGCGGATTCCCGGCGCTGCTCCGCCCGCAATGGTTCCGATCGCCGGAAGAGTCCACGCCGGTGCGTTGTCGCTGGCAGTCGAAGATGCAGAAGGCTTCGTGCCGGTCGAACCCGCGCACGCCGCGGCGACCTTCGCACTCAGAGTCATCGGCGAAAGCATGGCGGGGCGCGAAATCCACGCAGGCGATCTGGTGCTCGTCCGCACCGATGTTCCGGTCCGGTCGGGCGACGTTGTGGTGGCGCTGGTTGGCGAGGAAGCGACGCTCAAGACTTATCAGAGAGCAGGTACGCGCGTCGTGCTGCAAGCGGAGAATCCGGATTTCGCGGATATAGTGCCTGCCCCCGACGCCGACTTCAGTATCCTCGGCCGCGTCTGTGAAGTGAGACGCCGCCTGTGACCCCTGCTGCATTCGCCAAGCTCAATCCCGCGCAATATGCGGCAGCGACCACCGGCTCGCGCGACCCCGCGGGACAATGGTCGAGCCCGCCGCTGCTCGTGATCGCCGGGGCCGGGACTGGTAAGACCACGACGCTCGCGCATCGGGTCGCGCATCTGTGCCTGCAGGGGATCGCGCCTGATCGCATCCTGTTGCTGACGTTCACCCGCCTCGCTGCTCGCGAAATGGTCCAGCGGGCGCAACAGATGATGACCGCCGCATTGAAGGACGTAGCGTCGCGCGCGCGTGCCGGCGCGCCGACCAAAATCGAATGGGCCGGCACGTTCCATGCGATCGGCGCGCGTCTCATCCGGGAATACGCCGAGAACCTCGGGCTTGCGCCGTCGTTCACGGTTTTCGACCGCGCGGATGCCGCGGATGCGCTCGATCTCGAGCGCCAGGCGCTCGGTTTCCACCGCTCGAAGGAGCGCTTTCCACAAAAGGCCACCTGCCTCGACATCTATTCCCGCACGGTCAATGCGCAATGCTCGCTCGAACTAACACTGACCGAATGGTTTCCACACTTCGCCGGGTGGCAGAGTGAACTGGCCACGCTGTTTACGGCCTATGTCGAACGCAAGCTGAAGCAGCAGACGCTCGATTACGACGACCTCCTGCTCTTTTGGTATTACCTGGTCGAAGACGACCGTCTCGCGCGCGAGATCGGCGCACGCTTCGACCACGTCCTGGTCGACGAATACCAGGACACCAACCGCCTGCAGGCAGCGATCGTCCGCCGCCTGCGTGCGGATGGTCGCAACCTGACCGTGGTCGGCGACGATGCGCAGTCGATCTACAGCTTCCGGGCCGCGGAGATCGAGAACATCCTGGACTTCCCTCAAGCTTTTCCCGGCACCGAAATCGTCAAACTCGAAGCCAACTACCGCTCGACGCAGGCTATTCTGGATACCTCCAACGCGCTGATGCGCGAAGCCACCCGGACCTACCAGAAGGCTCTGCAGGCGGTGCGCGGTAGCGGACCGTGTCCGCAACTGGTGACGGTGGAAGATGAACACGAGGAAGCGCTGTACCTGTGCGACCAGATCCTCGAGCGGCGCGAACAGGGGGTTCGTCTGTGGCACCAAGCGGTGCTGTTCAGGAACAGCCGGCACCCGCTGCGGCTCGAGGTCGAACTCGGCAAGCGGGATAT
>JANOVQ010000210.1:0-9709 GCA_031417495.1 Pseudomonadota bacterium
TGCCACAACCAGTTTACGGATCACGGCGCGGATAGCAGTTGAGGATGCCTCGCCGCCGATCGATGTGCCAACGTGGCTCGAAAAGAAATATTTCAGCTCAAGGGTACCGCGCGGGGTATACATATATTTGCGGGTCGTTACGCGAGAAATGGTCGACTCATGCAGGCCAAGCGTCTCCGCGATATCGTGCAAGACTAACGGCCGCATGGCTTCTTCCCCGTGTTCGAGAAAACCGCGTTGGCGTTCGACAATCGCATTCGCCACCCGCAAGAGCGTTTCGCTGCGGCTTTGGAGACTTTTGATGAACCACTTGGCTTCCTGTAAGTGGGTACGCAGCGAATTGTTGTCATGGTTGTTTTCAGCACGCCGGATCATGCTTGCGTAGTAGGGGTTTATCCGCAATTGCGGCATTGCCTCCACATTGAGTTCGACTTTCCACCGACCCTTAATCTTGCGCACGAAAACATCGGGGACTAGATATTCGGTAGTCGTCACCGTGTAGGCAGAACCTGGGCGCGGCGACAGCGATTGGACTAAAGAAATCACCGCGCGCAGTTCATCCTGAGTCACCTTCAGGCGGCGCATCAGCTGGCTATAATCGCGATTGGCCAACAGGTCGAGATAGTGCTCACATAGACGTGACGCTGTCTCGCCCCATGGGGTGTTTGCCGGCAGCTGCCTGAGCTGAATTAATAAGCTCTCACGCAGATCGCGCGCGCCGACACCAGCGGGTTCCATCATTTGGATCTGTTTTAGGACGACCAGGACTTCTTCGACCAAAAGCGGCTCATCAGCCCCCTCCTCACTGGCGATTTCCTGGAGTTCCTCAAGGCTGGCTTCGAGGTAGCCGTCGTCGTTGATCGCGTCGATGATGGCGACGCCAATGCGTCGGTCCAGGGCACTCAGGGGTAGCAGATTGAGTTGCCAGAGCAGATGCCCGCGCAGAGATTCGGTGCTGCCGGTTTGGTTTTCGCGGTCTCCACCATCCTCATGTGGGCCGAGCGGCGCACCCTGCGGCAGGGTGCTATCGAAAACGTCTTCCCAGTCGGTATCGATGGGGAGATCCTGCGGAATGTCGTCGCTGATAGAGGAAGCGACGCTGTCCCAATCCTCGGTCTCGCTAGCCCCGTCTTCAGGGCCACTTTCGTACTCCTCACTGGCCGTGGAAGTGGCCGTGGGAGGAGCGATGCCATCCAAACCGAGGTCGGGGAGATCCGCCTCGTCTTCAAGTTCCAGCATCATGTTGGAATCGAGCGCCTGCTGCACTTCGAGGCTGAGTTCCATTGACGATAATTGGAGAAGGCGGATCGCCTGCTGCAGCTGCGGCGTCATCGTCAGCTGCTGGCCAAGCCTGAGTTGAAGGGACTGCTTCATCGCCTAGGGTTGCGCTCGGAACATATCTTGCATGCGGAAGAGTGTAGCGCAATCTGACGGGACCCAAACCAACTCTTCACAAACTTTGCGAGTAAGGTCGCAATTTCCTAAAGGGTGAAATCCTCTCCGAGATAGACTTCTCGAACATGTTCGTCTTCCAGAATTTGCGCCGCCGTCCCTTCCGCAATAATCCGACCATCACTGACGATGTAGGCGCGATCGCAAATGCCGAGGGTCTCACGCACATTGTGATCCGTAATTAGGACGCCTATGCCTAAGCGACTCAAGTGCAGAATAATCCGCCGAATATCCCCCACCGAGATGGGGTCAACCCCTGCGAACGGTTCATCCAGCAAAATAAACCGCGGTTGCGTGGCCAACGCGCGCGCGATTTCGACGCGACGGCGTTCGCCGCCGGATAACGACATCCCGAGATTTTTTTTGAGATGACCAATGTGGAATTCCCGCAGCAGACCTTCCAGGCGGCGGCTCCGTTGCTCAAGCGTGAGCTCAGGGACGATTTCGAGCACCGCCGCAATGTTCTCTTCGACCGTGAGTTTGCGAAAAACTGACGCTTCCTGTGGCAGGTAGCCCAATCCTTTACGTGCCCGCAGATCCATCGGTAGGGAAGTCAAATCCTCCTCGTCCAGGTGGATCGTCCCGCCTTCGCCCGCCACCAAGCCCACGATCATGTAGAAGCTGGTGGTTTTACCGGCGCCGTTCGGGCCGAGCAGCCCGATCACTTCGCCGCTGTTAACCGTCAGGCTGACATCTCTCACCACCTGCCGCGATTTGTAGGTCTTCGAGAGGTGTCGTACCGAGAGCACCGTCATTCGGCGGTCTTTTTCTTGGGTGGAATAATGACCTTCACGCGGCCCGATTTCTGGGCCGGCGCTGTGCCGGCCGCAGCACTCGCGCTGCCGCGGCCAGTGATGATGCTGCGCTTGGTGTCGTAGTTGATGCGGTAACCCTCAAAAACGCGGTCGCCCTGGGTGAGACGCGCTTTATCGATGAGGTGAAGCAGGCTTTTCGTTTGATGGTACTCAATCTGCAAGCCCTCGCCTTCGATATCCTGCTTGCCGCCATCTGGTGTTTGTTTGAAATACGCCGGCTGGCCATCGAGATAGACATCCAGCAACGCGCGGTTCTCGTCGAAATTAGCGATCAGCTTGTCGCCGGTCATCCGCATCGAACCCTGGACTACCACCACATTGCCGGTATAGGTCGTGCGGCCCGCCGCGTCATCGAGCTCCGCAAAATCGGACTCGATTTCAATCGGTTGTTCGACATCGGTCGCTAACGCGGCGGCGAACCCGGCGTAGGACAGCAAGAGCACACCGAGGCTAGGAGGCAGGAGGCTTTTCATGGCGGGTTCTAACTCGTTCCAATAGTTCCAGACGGTTGTGCTCGAAATTGGCCCTGAATCCGTGGGTTTTTGTCACCGTGGAGGGGCCTTTAATGGTTGCCGCGTTATCGGTTTCTGCGTACTGCACGCGCGGGAATACGCGAAGTTCCGAGGTGAGAATCTCGAAATCACGTTGGCCTTGCTTATCGACCCGCCAGATTTCGACCCGCCCCTGGAGGAAGATAACTTCGCTGCCGGCCTTCACCAGCCCCTGTTCGGCAACCACCTGCCACGGATTCTCGCCGCCATTGTAGATCTCCATATGGGGGTGAGCCAGTTCAGTAGTGTCGTCATCCGGATAATGGAACACCTGCTCGGCAGTCAGAACGTTTTGCAGGCCACCTTCGCGATTCATCGTGCGCCGAATCATTTCAACTAAGTAGTAATCGGGGTCATGGCCGATCCGCGTCTGCGCACCGGCGCGATCATCATCGATTTGATGCCAAACCCAGAAAGTCAGTGCACCCAGTAATGCAGTGCCCAACGCAGATAGCCATGGGCGGCTCATCGCGGTTTTAAAGCAGGCGTGAAATAGGCCAGCGCCGGACACGCGGCCGCCAGCGTTCCCTGTGCCGCCATAAGAAGCTCAGCGACTTCGCGCGCAGCGCCGAATCCGCCCGCTGCCTGCGTGCAATAGCGGGCCACGGCGATTACAGCCGGATGTGCATCCGCCACCGCGAGCGGCAACCCCACCACTCGCAACACAGGAACGTCAGGCAAATCATCGCCGAGATAGGAGATGTGCGCCGGCTCGACTCCACTGGCCTCACAGAGCGCTTCCAGCGCCGCAAGTTTGTCGCGACACCCCTGCAAGACATAACGCACACCTAGCTCTTGCATGCGGTGGGCGACCACTGGTGACTCACGTCCGCTGATAATGGCTACCGCAATCCCTGCTTCCCGGAGCATCACGAGACCATGGCCATCGCGCACATGGAATTGCTTGTATTCCTCGCCGGCCGGGCCGAGCAATATACGTCCATCGGTCAGCACCCCATCCACATCGAACGCCGCCAGCCGTATGCCCTGCGCGGCCTGCGTGAGCTCTGGTCGCAAATTCGTCGTCATACCACCCGCGCCTTGAGGAGATCATGCATATTGATGGCACCACACAACAGGCGCTGCTCATCGACGACCAGCAGTGCATTGATCTGCCTGTCTTGCATGACGCCGAGCGCTTCGGCCGCCAAGAGATCGGGATTAATGGTCTGACAGTTGACCGTCATCACTTCATGCACCTGCAGATTACGCACGTCCAGACCGCGATCGATCGCGCGCCGCAGATCGCCATCCGTAAATATCCCGAGCACCCGCTGTTCGCGATCCACCACTGCGGTCAACCCAAGCCCCTTGCGCGTCATTTCAAGCAAGGCTTCCACCAGGCGCGTCGCCGGATCCACCATGGGGATGCCGGCCCCGGTATGCATTAAGTCACGCACTTTAAGTAAGAGTCGCCGACCGAGCGTGCCACCGGGATGGGAGCGGGCAAAATCCTCCTGGGTAAATCCCCGCGTCTCAAGGAGTGCAATCGCCAGGGCGTCGCCCATGGCAAGTGCTGCGGTAGTGCTGGAAGTCGGGGCGAGACCGAGCGGACAAGCTTCCTGGGCAACCGCAATGTGGAGATGGACCGTGGCCGCCTCAGCCAAGGTTGAATGCGGGTTGCCGGTCATCGCAACCAACGGAACCGCCAATCGTTTCAGAAGTGGAATCAGGACCACAAGTTCATCGGTTTCGCCGGAATTAGAGAGTGCCAGGACCACGTCGCTGCGCGTGATCATCCCCATATCCCCGTGACTCGCTTCGCCCGGGTGGACGAAAAACGCGGGCGTGCCTGTGCTCGCCAGAGTAGCGGCAATCTTGTGCGCGATATGCCCAGACTTGCCCATGCCGAGGACGACAATCCGGCCGCGACAAGCCAACATGTGGCGTGCCGCAGCGACAAATTCGGCATCGACCCTGGGAATAAGGTCTTGTATAGACTGCGCTTCAATGGCGAGGACGGCCTTGGCTAACTCGAGTAGACGCGGCACGTCGACTTGCGGAGGCCCGGCGGCTCGATCGTCAGCCGGCGACGGGTCACGGGACATTGGGGTTTTTTCGGTCATTGCGCGCAGAGCGCGAAGGGCAGTCAGCCTCCATGCAGATCGCGGATTCCATTAGACTCTCGGCGCTCATCGGTTGGCCGACAGTGTGCCATGAGCACGGCATCGCTGCCTGTGTTTTGTCGCCTTCTAGGTTTTTAATGCCCCGAGTCAGGTTATGAGTTAATGCCGCCGAAGCCCTGTCCGCCCACCCAGGCCATCGTGTTGGCCGCCGGACGCGGAGAACGTCTGCGCCCTCTCACGGATCGCCTACCGAAGCCTTTGGTGAGTGTCGGCGGGCAAAGCTTGCTCGACCATCACCTGCATGGCCTGCGGCGCGCGGGAATTACCCACTGTGTGATCAATATTGCGCATCTCGGGGCGCTAATCGAAGCGCACGTGGGAGATGGCAGCCGCTTCGGCTTGAAGATCAGTTTCTCGCGCGAGCCCGGTGGTGCACTCGAAACCGGCGGGGGTATCAAGTCCGCACTGCCCCTCCTGGCGGCGCAACCGTTCATCGTGGTGAATGCAGATATCTTTTGCGATTTCGACTTCGCGAGTTTGTGCTTTCGCCCGCCCAACATCGGCCACCTGGTGCTAGTGGAAAATCCACCCCATCACCCTCACGGTGATTTCGCACTCGACGGTGAACAGATCACTAACGAACCGACACCCCGCTATACCTTCAGCGGGATCGCCGCGTACGACCCGAAATTTTTCGAATTAGCGCCTGCCGCTGCACGCTTCCCGCTCGCACCCATGCTGCGCCAAAGCGCCGCGAGAGGCGCGATGACTGGCCAACTTTTTCGCGGGCGATGGTTTGATATCGGCACCGCGGCGCGGCTCGCGGCCGCTCGACTGAGCGGATCTAGTGAATCAAAGAAATTGATATAATGTTTAGAAACAAATAATTAATTTGTTAATCGGATTAAATAGATTAGAATTCGCTGACAGTTAACTGATTTCTATAAGCACTGTTATTTCGACTGCTCCCAAATCGATGGGTGGCAGTTGCCGGCGACGGAAATCGCGGGTTCAATACGCCAACTCGCTCATAAAAAACCTGCCTCTAAAAAGACCAAAGGCTTTGCGCTGGAATGTCCCGTGTTCTTTCTTACCGCGCCCCTTCCGGGTGGCGCGCGGCAGTGTTCGTCGCTCTGTATTGCGCGGTAGTGCTGCATGCGTCAGCGGCGCGCGTGCAGGACAACGCGCTCCGCTTGGGCTTTGCTGACGGACTTAGCACGATCACCAACGACCACACACCCCACCTACGGGTGCTGGTGTTGGGTGAACACGCAAACCAGACCCATCGACGGGATGCGCTGGAATTCGCAATCCTGGCCGACTATGCCAAGCAACATCACCTCTTATTGGATTGGCTCCCGGTCTTTAGGCCAAAGGAACTCTACGAGCGCCTGCTGCGCGGAGATGCCGACATCGCTATCGGCGCAATGCCGCCGGAGTTAAGCGGTCAACCCGCGCTAGCAAACACTCATCCACTCACGACCCAGCGTTATCAACTTATCGGGCGTGCCGGCGTTAAAGTGCGCGACCCACTCGGTTTATCCGGGATGCGGCTGGCGATCCGGCTATCCTCTCCACTGTGGTCTTATTTTGAGAAATTGCAGCGCGTAGTCCCCAATCTCACGCTCGACGCGCTACCCAGCAATCTCGACCGAGAGTCCGCGCTACGGCTGGTAGCCGACGGGGTCTACGACGCAACGGTATTGCCGATCGCGCTTGGCGACGATGATCTTGAGACTTATCCCCGGCTCAAACGCCTATTCGATCTCACCGATGATCAACCCTTCGGGTGGTACCTGCGTAGTGATCGCCGCAGCCTGCTCAGGAATCTCAATCGCTTTATCACACGCTATCACACCGCGTATTTCGAACCCGCCCTGGCCCCGCGAGACTTTGCGGCGATCCAGCGGCGTGGCGTATTGAGGGTGGTGACGCGGATCGACCCGCAGAATTACTTCGTGACGCATGGCGGTCCCGCTGGCTACGAATATGAACTCGTGAGCGCCTTCGCGAAAACTCAGAGCCTCAAGTTACAGGTACTGGTCGCCAACTCTGACCAGCAAATGATTGAGTGGCTAAAAAACGGCGCCGCCGACATCGTCGCGACTCGCCTCGACGCCAACCTCGTCCGTGGCGATCCCAGTCTGACCTTCTCACGCAGCTACCATCACACCGCCTATACCTTACTCACGAGTCGGGCTGCCCCGATTACGGACGCCACCGTCTTGCGCGATAAATTAGTCGTCGCTTATGACCACTCGCCCGAATTTCGCGCGGCGCGCACCGCCATCCCAGCGACGGGCTTGAAGGTGGTGCCAGTGACAGACCAACTCCCGGCAGAGTTGCTGCTCGAACGGGTGCTTCAGCGAGATGTGGATGCCTTGGTGGTTGACGGTGAAACCGCCAATCGAATCGTTGCGTCTAATCGTGCACTGAGGGCTGGCGTGAGTCTGCCTGGCCAATTCGACTACCGCTGGCTACTGCGCGGTGGCGATCCGAAACTGCTGCACGCGATCGATTCCTTTCTAGTGAAAAGTCGTCAGCAAGGGCTCGATGACACGTTAGTGGCGCGCTACTTCGCAGCTGAACCCAATGCCGAATTAGCTGCCAACAACGGGCGCGCGCTATCACCATTTGACGGCCTAATGCGCACCTATGCCGAGCGCTATGACTTCGATTGGCGCTTGATCGCGGCACAGATCTATCAAGAAAGCCGCTTCGACCCACGCGCAGTGTCCAGCGGTGGCGCGACTGGGCTCATGCAGATGCTGCCCGCGACCGCAAAATCTCTCGGCTTCCGAAATATCCTCGAGCCGGAAACCGCAATCCATGCGGGGGTCAGATATCTGTACAAGTTGCGCAACGAATTTGAGCAAAAAATCCCGGCCGGTGAACGTACCTGGTTTGCGCTCGCCGCCTATAACGCGGGCTTTGAACGGGTCGAACGCGCGCGGCGCCTGGCAGAAAAACTGCGGCTGGATCCGAATAAGTGGTTCGGCAATGTCGAAAGTGCGATGTTCAAACTGTCGCGCCCTGCCAATGGCGCCAAGCGCGCGCGCGGTTATGGTCAGGCCATCATCTATGTCCGCCAGATCCAATCCCTATATGGCACCTACCTGCAATTAGGAGACGCGGCACCTCAGCGCGTGAGCGGAGACTTGCCGCTGTCGAATCGAGCGGCAGAGTTGAACGCCTATTCCTTGGCGACTTCCCCTTGATAGCGAGTCATGTCCGGCGCGTTTGCTGAGCGAAAACCTTCCCGCCGAAAGTAGCATGCATCGCACCGCCCGCAGGCTTCTCCGGCATCGTTGGCCTGGTAGCACGACACGGTTTCCCGATAATCGATGCCGAGTTCGAGGCCGCAGCGGATGATGTCCGCTTTCGATAGCGCCAATAAGGGAGCCGCAATCCGCGCCGGATTACCTTCAACACCTGCTTTGGTCGCCACCCGGGCTAACGCTGCAAAGGCCTCGATAAATTCCGGTCGACAGTCCGGATATCCCGAATAATCGACCGCGTTCACACCGAGATGAATCTCTGCGGCACCTAGAACTTCTGCCCAACCAAGCGCAATCGCGAGCATCACTGTATTGCGGGCAGGGACATAAGTGACAGGGATCGCCGACTGGCGTTGCTCCGGCACTGCGGTCTGGAGATCGGTCAGCGCCGAGCCGCCAAACTGACTGTAATCGAGGGTGACTACGCGATGTTCAAGCGCCCCTAACCGCTCGGCGACGACGCGCGCCGCCGCCAATTCCGCCCGATGACGTTGCCCGTAGTCCAAACTCAGGGTGTAACAACTGCGTCCCGCCTGCCGTGCGAGGGCCAGCACGGTGGCCGAATCGAGGCCACCGGAAAGTAGAACGACGGCACGTGTGGGATGCAGCAATGCCCGGCGGCGTTTAGGGGGTCGCGGGCGGTAATTGCGCCAGGCGCTGCGCCGCGAGTTGCGCGGCAGCAGAACCCGGAAAACGTTCCTGCAGCTCGCGCAAAACCGTACGGGCTTCAGCAACCTGCCCGAGCTCAGAATAGCTGTAACCAATCTTGAGCATCGCGTGCGATAACTTTGTGCTCGCCGGATAGCGGTTTAGCATGGTCTGATAAGCCGGTAATGCCGCGGCGAAGTCGCGCTTCACATAGTGCGCCTCGGCCAACCAAAACTGCGCATTGTCGCCGTACTGACTGGTGGGGTACTGCTGCTGGAAAGCCTCGAAAGCATTAATCGCCTGGTCGTACTCCCCGGACTTGAGGAGCGTGAAGGCGTCTCGATAAGCGGTTTCAGAACCCCCATCGTCGTTCGCAGCGGGTTGCACGGCGATTGCTGCCATTTGCCCAGGCGCTGGCAGGCTATCGACGGGCGCCCGCGGAGAGACTGCGAGCCCGGTGAGTGGATCGACAGTCAGGGGTTGGGGACTACTGTTAGCGCTCGTAGCTGCGCTCGCCGCAGTCGCGTTCAGGTCCCCCGTGGACTGTACTTCTAAATTGCCTTGCGGCGCTGGCGCACCAGCCACCGCATCCGAAGGCGTGGCCTGTAAAACCGGCAGCGGTGGCGCGACACCGCCTGCCGGCAGTTGGCCCGAACCGCCTTGGAGCACTTGCAGTCGACCATCAAGATCGCCATAAGCGGCAGTCTGAGACTTTTTCAATTGCTCGATGGTGTACGCCTGATTCTCCAACTCACCGCGCAGGTTGGCCGCCTCACGCTTTAGGTTCTCAACCTCTTCCAGAAGGTCGAGCAGACCGCGGTTGCTGAGTGATTGCTCTAGTTTCGCAACGCGGCCTGCCAGGTCAGTCGATTGTCCGAACACCGCGCACGGGAGCGCGG
>JANOVQ010000211.1:0-3745 GCA_031417495.1 Pseudomonadota bacterium
CTACACCACTTTTTTTGGTGGCGGTTTGTCCAACATCATTCGTGATCGCGACTTCCTGGGCGCCAGCGCTTCGTTCGCGTTCTAGTTCGGACGCCTCGGGATCGCAAGTTCCCGAGGCGCACGCTTGAATTCTCCGCAAATTAAATCGTAGACCGCATTCCCATGCTCAGTCTGTTCGTTCGTTGGCTGGAAGCGCGCCTGTTCGCGCACCGTGGCCTGCTGCTGGGCGTGCTCGCCATGTTCACGGTCGTGATGGGCGTTTTCGCGTCGCGCCTGCAAATGGATGCGGGATTCGACAAGCAACTGCCGACCGGACACGAATATACCAATACCTTCTTCAAGTATCGCGAGACCCTGTTCGGTGCCAATCGCTTGATGGTGGTGCTGCACGCGCGCGACGGCGAGATGTGGAATGCAGATTTCTTAAAGCGCCTGAATGATGTCACACATGCCGTGATGTACATGCCAGGTATTGATCGCAATACCGTCTCCTCGCTGTGGACGCCGAACACGCGGGTGCTGTTAATCACTGAAGAAGGCTTCCAGGCGCGGGATGTGATTGGCGGCGATATCACACCCGAAAAGCTCTCACTCGATAACATCGCGCAGATCCGCGAGAACGTAGTAGTCGGTGGCTATGTGGGCAGCCTGGTCGCCAACGATTATTCGGGCGCGATGGTGGTTGCTGATTTACTGGACTACGACCCACGCACCAAGGAACGCACCGATTACATCGAACTCGGCAAGCGCATTGAACACGAGGTGCGCGGAAAATTTGAAAATGCCCAGGTCGAGATTCAGATTATTGGCTTCGCCAAGCAGATTAGCGACATTGCCGAAGGTGCAAAATCGGTGGTGAAGTTCTTTGCGCTGGCTTTTGCATTAACTGCGCTCGCGGTCTGGATTTATTGCCGTTCCATGGCATTCACGTTTACTGCGCTGATTTGCTCGCTGGTATCTCTGGTGTGGCAATTCGGCACCCTGCATTTACTCGGCTACGGTTTGGATCCTCTAGCCATCCTGGTGCCGTTCCTGGTCTTCGCCATTGGGGTGTCGCACGGCGTGCAGCAGGTGAATTTTATTGCGCAGGAGATCTGCGCCGGCAAATCCACCTATGACGCGGCCCGGGCGAGCTTCATTGGACTGCTGATTCCCGGCACGATGGCGCTGATTACTGCCTTCGTCGGCTTTGCCACCTTGATTTTGATCCCGATTCCGATGATCCGCGAACTCGCGATCACGGCCGCGATCGGCGTCGCCTATAAGATTGTGACCAACCTGATCATGCTGCCGGTCGTCGCTTCTTATTTCAGGCCCGGGCCAGCCTACGTTGCACGCATCACGCGTCTGCGTGCGCAACGGGCAGATTGGATGCGCGTGTTCGATTATGCGGCGGAGCGTCGCTGGGCCTTCGCGCTGGTTGGTGTGGGCGCTGTGATCTTTGGTGTTGCCTACTATGAATCCCTGGGTCGGCATATCGGCTATCTCAAACCAGGCGCACCAGAACTGCGTGAATCCGCGCGCTACAACCGGGACGCGGTCGCAATCGTCGACAAGTTCAGCTTGGGCCTCGATGTCTTCACCATCGTGAATGAAATCCCGCAAGAAGGCTGTTACGACTTCAAGCGTATGACCTATCTCGACGAGTATGCCTGGTGGATGCAGAACGTGCCGGGGGTGATTAGCGTCGACGCCTTGCCGTCGCTGGTGAAGATGGGCTCTGCTGGCTTTAACGAAGGCAATCCGAAATGGTTGGCCTTGCCGCGGGACAATCGCTCGATGGCGAGTTTCATCGGCCTCGCAGGCGAAGGGTCGGGGCTCTACGATGCGTTGTGCACCGCGCTGCCGATCAATGTTTACCTGGCAGACCATAAGGCCACGACTATCAAAGCGGTGGTTGCGGCGGCGAAGGAATACCGCGAGAAATTTCCTTTTGAATCCGTGCACACGCGGCTCGCGAGCGGCAACGCCGGTGTGCAAGCCGCGACGAATGAGGTACTGGAGAGTATCGAATTGCCGATGATGCTGTATGTGTACGGCACCATCATCGTGCTGGTGTTCGTGACGTATCGTGATTGGCGCGCGATGGTGGCGTGTTGCGTGCCGCTGACCATTGCGACCTTCCTCGGCTATTGGTTTATGAAAGCGCTCGATATCGGGCTCACAGTCGCGACCTTGCCGGTGATGGTGCTGGCGGTCGGGATCGGGGTGGATTATGCGTTCTACATTTACAACCGACTGCAAATTCACCTGGCTGAAGGGATGGCGATAGGGATGGCGTTTCAGCGCACCTTGCGTGAAACCGGCAATGCGACGATTTTTACCGCGCTTACTTTATCGATTGGCGTCGCCACCTGGGCATTTTCCGAACTCAAATTCCAGGCCGACATGGGTTTACTGCTGGCCTTCATGTTTATGATCAACATGGTGATGGCAATTACGTTGCTGCCCGCGCTGGCAGTCGTGATCGATGCCGTTATCCCTCGTCGAACGCCAGTGCGACGGCCGTTTCTGGCGCATTGATTGGACCGGTAAGGACGCCATGCGCGATCAACTACGCCTGAAACTTCTTGTCATGCTAGGACTGCTGTGGGGATTCAGCTCCGGTTGCTGCGCAGAGTCTGTGGCAGCGGAGGTTGCAAATGGCGTCCAGGACGACGGCGCCGCACGGCCGGCAAGGCTTGCCGCGCATGGTCTTTTGCTCGGCGTGGCACGCGCCAGCCAGCGCATTGTGGCGGTCGGAGAATTTGGTCATGTGCTGTTATCCGATGACGAGGGCGTGAGTTGGCGTCAGGCGCAGCACGTCCCGACGCGGACCACGTTGACATGTGTAACCTTCGCCAACGCCGAGCAAGGCTGGGCGGTTGGCCACGGTGGTCAGGTGTTGATGACAGCCGACGCGGGCGAACACTGGCGCGTGCAATTCGGCACTGCCGATGGGCCGGACAGTTTATTTTCGGTGTTATTTATCGATTCCCTGCACGGCTTGGCGGTCGGTCCCTTTGGCTATGCGATCGTGACTGTCGATGGCGGGGAAACCTGGTCGCAATTTTCGGTCATGGCAGGCGAAGACGGCGAGCGGCATTTAAATGGCCTGTTTGCTGGACGGGACCGGCGCCTGCTGATCGCGGCCGAAATTGGCGGGGTGTTTGTGTCGGATGATCGCGCGGCCACTTGGCGACTGGTGAAGCTTCCGTACGAAGGTTCGCTGTGGGGTGGCACCGCACTCAACGATGGCAGCCTCGTGGTATGGGGCATGGCGGGGCATGCGCTGCGTTCGGTCGATAACGGCGAGACCTGGCGGGAACTCGCTACGCAGACTCATCAATCGCTGACGGCGGGTGTCGCGCTGGCCGGTAGCGGCCTGGCGCTGGTGGGGCTTGGGGGGATGGTCACTGTTTCCGATGCGCAATACCTCTTCAAAGCCACCACGCGGGATGATCGGCAGCTGGCAGCCAGCGTCCTGCTGGTGCCGCGCGGACTGCTGCTGTTCACGGCGGCGGGGATTCAAACTTTTTCTGCAGGCAGGCAGTGATGCCGGCAAGCATGCCGAACTAAAGCCCTGGATCCTGGAAACCGCGCAGCGGTTATCCGAGATCCATACAGAATATCAAGCGCCCACGCGCGAAAAGGCGTTCGAAAAGGGGACGGAGGGATTAATTTTTGACCCGCGAAAAGGGGACGGAGGGATTAATTTTTGACCAGCATCGTTTAGGGCGCCGGTGATCTAGCGAAGACGTATAAC
>JANOVQ010000212.1:0-1617 GCA_031417495.1 Pseudomonadota bacterium
GTGATCATCGTGATGACGACCAACGCCGGGGCAGAGCGCATCAGCCGCTCCTCCATGGGCTTCACGTTGCAAGATCATGCGAGCGATGCCGGTGAAGCAATCAAGCGCACCTTCAGTCCCGAATTCCGCAACCGGCTGGATGCGATCATTCAGTTCAAAGCCCTTGATCCGACGACCATCGCGCACGTGGTCGATAAATTCCTGGTTGAACTCGAAAGTCAATTGGATAGTAAGAAGGTGACCTTGGACGTCGATCAGGAAGCCCGCGCCTGGCTCGCCGAGCACGGCTACGACCCGCTGATGGGCGCACGCCCGATGAGTCGGTTGATTCGCGAGAAGATGAAAAAGGCGCTAGCCGAAGAATTGCTGTTCGGCCGTCTGTCCAACGGTGGACATGTGGTAGTGACCGTGCGTGAGGACGATATCGCGATTGATATTGAGGTCGAAGAAAAAGTCGCGGGCGCGGTGTAGCCAAAAAAAACATGGTCAAGACCGTTATCGAAGTTGCGCCGAATGTTTTCCGCGAAACCTTTGGTCGCTATTTCGAAGATTTTGAGGTCGGCCATACCTACCAGCACCGTCCCGGTCGCACCGTCACCGAGAACGACAATATCTGGTTCACGTTGCTCACGATGAACACCCATCCGCTGCATTTCGACAACGAGTATGCCGCGGGTTCAGAGTTCGGGCGCGCCTTGGTCAACAGCACCTTTACCGTCGCGCTGGTAGCCGGGATGAGCGTGAGCGATGTGAGTCAGAAAGCTATCGCGAACTTGGGCTGGAAAGAAATTAAGCTGCCGAACCCGGTGTTCGTCGGGGACACCCTCTACGCCGAATCCATCGTCCTGACAAAGCGCCAATCGAAATCTCGGCCGAACGCGGGGCTGGTGACCGTGAAGACCTTCGGTAAGAAGCGCGACGGCACAGTGGTGTGCGAATTTGATCGCACCATGCTGATCCCGAAACGTGGGCACGCGGTCGACGACAAGATCGACTACTAACAAGCTCCCGGTCTTAGGTGGGACCTGCGCCGGCGATGCCTTAAGTCCGGCAGGCTACCAGCGCTCACGCCTCGTCTAATCGCTTGTACAAGACCTGTGAATTGCGTTGGAAGTTATAGAGCGCGCGCCGTTCTCCCGGCAGCTCGTCCAGCGCCGACTTCACGTAGCCCTGCTCCTGAAACCAATGTATTGCCTGGGTCGTCAGTACGAAAACCGACTGCAGACCAAGTGCGCGGGCACGCGCCTCAAGCGCTGCGAGCAGAGTTCGGCCAAAGCCGTGGCGACGATAGCGCGGCGCCACGGCGACGCCAGCAATCTCGCCACAGTTGTTTGCGAAAAAGGGATAGAGCGCACCGCTCGCCACTGCGGCACCGTCGCGCACCACCACGGTGAAATAATCGATCTCGGTTTCTAATTTTTCACGCGAGCGCTTGACGAGCACGCCTTCGGCCTCAAGTGGTTCGATGAGATCTAGAATCCCCCCGACATCCTCAATGGTCGCCGCGCGAATTTGATCGAACGGCGCGTTGCTTACCAGGGTACCAATGCCATCTCGTGTAAACAGTTCCAGCAGCAGCGCACCGTCACGTGCGGTAAGCAAATGCACGCGGCCCAC
>JANOVQ010000213.1:0-2045 GCA_031417495.1 Pseudomonadota bacterium
TCGCGCGTGTTCCATTCCAGGTGAAGCTTTGTCCGTCGCTGGTCTTGCCGCTGCCGGTGATCCGGTTGCCGTCATCAGACAAAGTGAAGGTGCCAGTGCCACTCGCGCCGTTCTTCTGGCCGTATGTGTATTCCAGCGTGCGGCTGTACGGCCTGATGACTCCTTGCAGGGTGCCGTCGTAGTCGTGCGCGTCCTGCAGATTGATGAACTGGCCCGTCACCGGAATCGCCTGTTCCGAGAGCGGACCCATGCCGTCATGTGCCGGTATCAGGATCACGGTGAAATCAGCATTCGAACTGGTCCGGGTAGCCCAGGCGCCGCGGATCGCGGAAATGTGCACGACTGGCGGGCCGGACGGGCGTGGCGGTGCTGGCGGCGGGGCCGCTGCCTTCGGCGGGGCAGGATAGGCGATCCGGTCGCAGATCAGGCCGAAGCCGTTTACATGGATGCCGAAATTGACGGTGAAACCGGTTGGAAGCTCGTTTGCTGGACAATAGGATTCGGAATCTGTGGGTTGAAATAGACCCTTGTTCGCGCCGAATGGCACCGTTGGGGGGCGGTTGTAGACATAGTCCTTGTTACCGAAGGAGAGTACTCCTGCCGTTTGCCCACTCGCCAAAGTACGGCAATCGAGGGCTATCCACGCAATCTGGCGATTTCGGGTTGATTGGAGTTTGATCGCCGATAGAACCGTTCCGATCGGACAATAGACGTCCTGGCGTGTGCCGCCTCGCCCACCGAATTCCGGCCCTTCCACCACGGGTTGTCGAAATGTCCGGTCTGCGTTCGCCTGAGCGCAAATCGCCTGGATCGAGTCAATCCACAGCCCCGCCTTTCCCGAAAATCCCGCCAGCATCTTCCCAGGCGGGCATTCGAACGGGCGCGTCGCGTCGCCCGGTCCGCCGAATACCGCAAACGCCGACCGCGCCATCGCTGGTGTGGTAGCAGTGGCTACTACTAAAGCGGCAAACAAGCTGACAAACAGTTTCCGCATGGGAACCCCCTTTTCGTATGCAGGCGTGCGCCGCTATTGCTTGCGCCCCGCCCACGATGCGTCGTCCACCGTGATCATCAAGCTCCGCGGGCTTTTCGACAGGTCGAGCAGGAAGACCTGCAACTGCCCGGTGCTGCCGGTGTTCTGGATGGTCTGCATGGCCCGGGTCAGCCGCGTGGTGAATTCGGGCAGGCGTGCGTAATCGCTAGTGACCCGGACCGTGCCCGGCCCGACCTTGTCAACCGAGATGGTCACGCCCTCATGCGATGAGCCGCGTGCATCGGACATCACGTCACCGAAATAAACCCCCGCCGCCGTATCGGCGAGATCGACCGTCGCCCGGCGCGCGGGTCTGGCGTCCAGCGGGGCGGCGGCGAGCATGACGACGAGCAGGCTACAGCGGAGCAGGGGTGCGAGCATTGTGTGGCCTTTCGCAACAACGGCGAATCACCGAAAGCGCAGGCTATCACATGTTTAGATCGGTTCAATCATCCCAATCGAGCTGCCGCAGCACTTCGGCGATGGCAGAAGGATCGCTGGCGAATGCGAGGTGATTGCAGCGCACTGCCACGGCCCGGTCGCGCTCATGCGGCCAGCCGGACGCGGCACGCGGCGCAATGACGCCGTCCTTCGGGCTCCACAAGGCAATCGTCGGCACTGGCGGTTTGGCTGAAAAGTCGCACTCGATCGGCGGGGCATCGACTGCGTGGCCGGTTACCAGGTGATAGGCGCGCCAGGCGTTGTTGGCGTGTGGATCGCCAGAAAACGGCGTGCCCAGCGTAATCACCTTGCTCACCGATTGCGGCTGGCGCCGGGCGATTTCGCGCGCGAACAGGCCGCCCAGGCTCCAGCCGACCAGCGCGATCGGCTCGCCCTCGCGGCCTGCCAGCGCCCGCACCCGCGCCAGCAGAAAGGCAAAGTTCTCGGGCGTCGGGCCGAGGTTGAAGCCGAGACCCCACTCGTGCACGCTGTGCCCTGCATCCTCAAGCGCGCCTTTCAGCCGCCGCATGCGCAGCGGATGGGCGCCGAAGCCGGGCAGCAGCATCACCGG
>JANOVQ010000214.1:0-6913 GCA_031417495.1 Pseudomonadota bacterium
ATTGATATAGAAAATCCATTTCCAATTGATGTTGTCGGTAATCCAACCACCGAGCATAGGGCCGGTGATCGGCGCGACGAGGCTGGTCATCGACCACATGGCGAGCGCCATGCCGGAGTTTTCCCGGGTATAACTCCCGAGCAGTAAGGATTGCGACAACGGGATCATGGGGCCGGCGACGGCGCCCTGCACGATGCGCAGCAGGATTAAAGTCTGAATATTCGGCGCGAGCCCGCATAACCAGGACACCAACGTAAACAGCAGCACGCTGGTCACGAATAAGCGCACCGGTCCGATCCGCTGCGCCAACCAACCGGTAAGCGGTAGTGAGATCCCGTTAGCCACCGCGAATGAGGTGATCACCCACGTGCCCTGATTCGGTGACACCCCCAGATCCCCCGCGATTGCCGGAATCGAAACATTCGCGATTGAGACATCCAGCACATTCATGAAGGTCGCCGTGGACAGTGCGACCGTGCCGGCCACTAAGCGCCAGCCCTGCAGCGGTGGCGGCGGATACGGGTGCGCAGGTGACGAAACCATGCGTGCGCTAGGGCGCGGTCGCGATGTCTAATTTAGTCGTGACGAGATTGGCCGCGATCAGATCCGCGATGCGGTGATCGGCGGCGGTGAGTTGGCCGTCGAAAATCCTGGTGCTGCTCACGGGATCGCTGGCGGGGGCAACAGTGAGCGGTGGACCGTCTGTCGCGCGCACGTCGACTTCAGCTTGAATCGACAAACCGACCCGCAGTGGATGGGCGGCCAATTCTTGCGGATCGAGCGCGATCCTCACGGGCACCCGCTGCACGATCTTGATCCAGTTGCCGGTGGCGTTCTGTGCGGGCAGAAGTGCGAATGCTGAGCCAGTGCCGGCGCCGAAACCGCTCACATGCCCGGTGTATTTGAGATCGTTACCATAGAGATCGGCCGTGAGTTTAACGGGTTGTCCGACCCGCATCCGGCGTAATTGTGCTTCTTTGAAATTCGCATCCACCCACACTTGGGCGAGCGGCACCAATGACATCAGATTCACGCCGGGCTGCACGCGCTGTCCGACCTGCACCACCCGCTTCGCAACGTCACCACTGATCGGTGCCAGAATTTTGGTTCGAAGCCACGCGAGATACGCTTCGCGGACCCGCGCGGCGGCGCGTAGAACCGACGGATGATGGGCGACCGAAGTGCCGTCGGTGAGCGCCCGGTTGGCGTTCAGGCGCTCTGCCGCCGCGCCGATGCCGGCCTGTGCAGAGGCTTGTGCGGCCTGCGCCGCGTTGAGTGCCGCCTGCGCATGTTTGAGTTCTTCTTTACCCACTGCGCCGGTGCTGATGAGGGCTTGCCGCGTTGCCAAATCGTCATGCGCTTTGCTGACTTCAGTGGCAGCATGCGCGTGTTCGGCCCTACGCACTGCGATGTCGGCAGTCAAGGTCTCGTTGGTGGCATACAGGGCGCGGACTTCGCGCACGGTGCGCGCCAACTCGGCCTCGGCGCCTTGCAAGGCAATTTGGGTATCGGCTTCATCAAGTATGACCAAGGGTTGTCCCGCTTCGACATGCTGCGTCTCACGCACTTGAACTGCGCGCACGGTGCCAGTGACTTGCGGGGTGACGGTCACCACATTGGCCGCCACATAGGCATCGTCGGTGTGCTCATAGAAGCGCGCGACCTGCCAGTAGTACCCGCCTGCGGCGAGCGCCGAGAGGAGCACCAACAGGGTTAGCGCGACAAGCAGGGGCTTGCGCTTGCGTCTGGCAATTGGGGTTTTTTCAAGGGTGCTCATAGCCGAATTCCTGTGCTTATTGGTGCCCGAGTAAGGTGGAGGTCTCGAGGCCGCCACCGAGTGCGCGTTTAAGTGCGACATCGAGTTCCAAGGCGCGTGCCGTTAAGGCGGTCGCGACTCGGCGCTCACTAAGTACCTCACTCTCCGTCGCGAGTACCGTGAGATAACCGGTCAAGCCCGCTTCGAAGCGTTGTAGCGCAATCGCATACGCTTTTTCCGCCGCCGCCTGCGCTTGTTGCTGGGCAGCGGTCCGCCGCGTCAGCGCGCGCAGCGAAGTGACCGCGTGCACCACTTCTTGCATCGCATCGAGGAGGGTGGTGTTGTAGTCGGCAATCGCGACATCTGCCTGCGCGTTCACGAACTTGAGTTTTGAGCGCAGTCGATCAGCATCGAAAATCGGCAGCCGAATGGCCGGGGCGAGGCCATAGATCTGCGATCCGCCTTCGAGTAACGCGCCCAGTCCCAGCGCGCTGAAGCCCGCGAACGCCGCCAGATTCACGCTTGGATAAAACTCAGCCTGAACTGCTTCGATGCCGTGTAACAAGGCTTGTATCCGCCATTGCGCAGCCACCATGTCGGCGCGCCGACCGATCAGTTCAGAAGGAATAGTGGCAGGCAGCGCAGGCGCCGAAATCTGCGCTAACCGCGGCGTCAGGTTTTCAGTCGTGGTGAGGGGGACCAAGGCGAGTCGGCTGAGTGCGCTGCGCAACAACGCAGCGCGCTCGCTCAAAGCTTCGACCTGCTCCTGCAGCCGAGGGATTGCGCCTTCCGCCTGGAGCAGCTCCACATTCGAATCGAGCCCGAGCGCCACTCGGGCCTTCACCAGGTCGAGAATGCGCGCGCGTTGGGCAATCGTCGCGAGCACGACGTCGCGTTCGGCGCAAGCGGCGGCGAGTTTGAAATAAACCTGCGCCACCGCAGACGCCACCCCGAGCCGCACCACTTGCGCCCGCAGTTGATCGACCTTGCCCAGGGCCAGCGTCGCTGCGTGTTGCGCGTGCTGACGACCAAATAAGTCGAGCTCGTAGCGTAAGTCGAGAGCCAGCCGATTGTCAGTATCATGAGTGCCGCCGATCGACTGCGGCATCAGGCTGTTTTCGCTGTAACGCTGCCAGGTGCTGTCGAAGCCGGCCGACACCTGCGGCTGCAGGTTCGAACCGATGAATCCAGCGATTGCCTGCGCGCCGCGCACGCGCGCCTCGGCGCGTCGAATGTCCGGGCTATCGATGAGCGCATGTTCAATCAAATCCGTTAGCGCGGAATCACCGTAGGCGCGCCACCAGTCAATGGCCGGCCAGGCGGTGAACGTACTGTCGGTGCTGCCCGCTGGCAACTCGAGTGGCGCATCGTGGTGATCAATCCCCGCGAAGCGCACGCAACCGCCCAAGGTGGCGCACACGACGAGCGCCACCAAATGACCGCTAGCGCGCATCGGTAGCGCCGCCATTGGCGAGTAAACGGCGCAGAAATCCGAGCAACTGCTGGACTTCCGCGCTGGAAAAACCCTGCAGGTGCAGATTGAGCACATCGGCGAGGACGTGCGGGACCTGTTCCACCACGCGGTGTCCGTCAGTCGTGAGTTCGAGATGCACCACGCGGCGATCACCGGTGCTGCGCGTACGGCGAACAAGTTTTTTAGCTTCCAGGCGGTCCACCATGCGGGTCATCGCGCCAGTATCAATTTCCAGCGCCCGGGCAAGTGCCGCCGCCGTATCACCTTTGTGCTGCGCGAGCAGTAGTAATGGCCCCCATTGCAGCGCGGTCAGTTCATAGGGTCGAAAGCGCTTATCAATATGCCGCATTAGCGATGCCTGCAGACGCCGCATCAAGTAGCCGTAGGAATCGTCGATCGCGTAATCCTTGCCGTTGTAGTGCGCTGTTTTGGTCGCCTTGGGAGATTGGCGCGGGCGCGGCGCGGTTGATTTGAGCATGCCGAAATACTACTGCCTAAGCAGTTATTGTCAAGGCACCGATTGGCGCTGCCTTAGCCAGACCGTCGGGCCTCAATTCGGTTCGCGGGAAAACCCGCCTGCATTGAGAAGCGTGTGCTGAATGCCTATCTTAGGTGGCGCCGCGGGCACCGCACGCCACCGCCAAATCAGAATTCGAAGGAGACTGGATGATCAAACGGGTGTTGATTGCCAACCGTGGCGAAATCGCTGTGCGCATTGCGCGCACGGCGCAGGATCTCGGCATCGAGCCCGTGCTTATCGCCAGTGAAGATGATCGCGACGGAGCGCATTGGCTGCGCGCAACGACACGGCTGCCGTTGCCCGGGCGCGGCGCACGCGCGTATCTGGATGGCGCGGCCCTCGTCGCGTTGGCGCGTAGCGCACAATGTGAGGCTATTCATCCCGGGTACGGATTCTTATCCGAGAGCGCCGCTTTCGCGGCGCAGTGCGCCGAGGCTGGCGTAATTTTCGTCGGGCCAACGCCGGCGCAACTCGCGTTGTTCGGCGACAAAATTGCGGCGCGCAAGTTAGCCCAGGAAGCGCAGGTGCCGGTGCTCGAAGGGTCGCTCGCGCTGCGTCAGCTAAGTGATCTTGAAAGCTTTCTGCAAACGCTCGAGCCCGCTGACGAGGCGGTCATCAAGGCGGCGGCGGGAGGCGGTGGACGCGGCATGCAGGTGTTATCACCGGGTCTCGATTACGCAGCGGCATTCGCGCGTTGTGCGGAAGAAGCGCGCGCGGCGTTTGGCGATGGCACCTTATACGCGGAGCGCTTCATTGCCATCGCGCGCCATCTCGAAGTGCAGATTGTCGGCGATGGTCGGGGCGGCATTGTGCATTTGTGGGAGCGCGACTGCAGCCTGCAACGACGGCATCAGAAGTTGATCGAGATTGCGCCCGCACCGGCGCTGCTGAGTGCCTTGCGCGATCAGCTGCTGGACGCGGCCTGTCGTCTCGCCGCAGCGGTCAACTATCAGGGGCTCGGGACTTTCGAATTCTTGGTCGACCCCGACACTTCGCGTTACTGGTTTATCGAGGCTAATCCGCGCTTGCAGGTTGAACACACCGTCACCGAGGAAGTGCTCGGGCTGGATTTGGTCGCGCTGCAATTCCAGATCGCGAACGGCGAAACCTTAACTTCACTCGGTCTCGCGACACCCCCCCCGGCACCCCGTGGCTTGGCCATTCAACTCAGGATTAACGCCGAGACCTTGACTGCGGATGGCGGCACCTTGCCGAGTGGCGGCGTGCTTGCGGCCTATGAACCAGCGAGTGGTCCGGGCGTGCGGGTCGATAGTGGAGTGTATGGCGGGTATGCGGTGAATCCGGGCTTCGATTCGCTGATGGCAAAACTCGTTGTGCGGTCCACGAGTGGCGATTTCAGCCAATTACTGCGTCGGGCCGAAATCGCGGCGAGCGAATTCCACGTGGCGGGGGTCGCCTGCAATCTGCCGCTGTTGCGCGCAATTCTCCGCCACCCCACGGTGGCTGCGGCGCAGATGACTACGCGCTTTGTCGAGCAGGCCGCGGGCGAACTCGTGGCGGCAGCAGTGGGCTTGGCGCGCGATGCGTTGCCGCGTGCGGCGCTCTCGACGACGCCCGCGCGTGAGCCCACCAGGGCGCCCCGCGGCACCTTAGCCATCGTCGCGCCGCTGCGCGGGAGCGTGGTCGCGTTTGAGGTGGCTGTCGGTGCGCAGGTCGCGCGTGGCGCGACGATCGCCGTGCTTGAAGCGATGAAGATGCACCATCTGATCGCCGCGCCGATGGCGGGCGAGATTGTGGCGTTCAACGCGAACATCGGCGACACCCTTGCTGACGGCGAAGCGATAGGCTTCTTGCGCGTTGACGAAGCGGCAGTCGCGCAGGCAGTTGAGGTGACGGAGATCGACCTTACCGCGCCGCGCGCCGATCTGGACGAAGTCCGCGCGCGGCATGCTTTCGGGCTCGATATTAATCGACCTGAGGCAGTGGCGAAGCGGCGCAAACTCGGCGGGCGGACCGCGCGCGAGAACGTGGACGATTTATGCGACACCGGAAGTTTCATGGAATACGGCGCGCTGATCGTGGCCGCGCAACGGCGTCGGCGCTGTTTGGACGATCTCATGCGCCAGACGCCCGCCGATGGCTTGGTGGCCGGTATCGGCACCGTGAACGGTAGCGAGTTCGGGCCGGATGTCGCGCGCTGTGCAGTCCTCGCCTATGACTACACCGTGCTTGCGGGCACCCAGGGCGCGATGAACCATAAAAAGAAAGATCGGCTGTTCGCGTTGGCGAAGGAGTGGACCCTGCCGGTGATCTTTTTCACCGAAGGTGGCGGCGGCCGCCCGGGTGATGTGGATGTGGATGATATTGTCGGCTCCTGGTTGGATCTCCCTACCTTCTCAACCTGGCCGCAACTCTCCGGTATCGCGCCGCGCATCGCCATCAATGCCGGGCGCTGTTTCGCCGGCAACGCGGTGATTTTTGGCTGCGCGGATATCACCATTGCGACCGCGAACTCGAACATCGGGCTCGCCGGACCGGCGATGATTGAAGGCGGTGGCCTCGGGCATTTCACGCCGGAAGAGATTGGCCCCATCGACGTGCAGACCGCCAACGGCGTGGTCGATCTCGCAGTTCGCGATGAAGCGGAAGGCGTCGCTGCTGCGCGCCGCATTCTGGCCTGTTTTCAGGGACGCTGGCCAACCTTCGAGTGCGCGGATCAACGACGCTTGCGCCATCTCATTCCCGAGAACCGGCTGCGCGTGTATGACGTGCGCGCGGTAATTGAAACGTTGGCGGATACCGGATCGGTGATTGAGTTACGGCGCGCGTATGGGTTCGGTATCGTGACCGCGTTGATGCGGATTGAAGGTGAACCTTTCGGTTTGATTGCAAACGATCCGCGGCATTTGGGTGGCGCAATCGATGGTCCGGGGGCTGAGAAGGGCGCGCGTTTCCTGCAGCTGTGCGATGCCTATGGGTTGCCGATCATTTCGTTGTGCGATACGCCAGGCTTTATGGTGGGGCCGGACAGTGAAAAGACTGCTGCCGTGCGGCGGGGCTCACGTCTCATCATTGCCAGCGCGAACTTGACTGTGCCGTTGTTTACCGTGGTCACGCGCAAGGGCTATGGCCTCGGTGCGCAGGCGATGGCGGGTGGTAGTTTTCATCGACCGTTATTGGCAGTGGCGTGGCCGACCGGCGA
>JANOVQ010000215.1:0-12646 GCA_031417495.1 Pseudomonadota bacterium
GGGGCCTTGCCGGTGATCGCGATGTGATCGAAGCCCGCGAAGCGCACCATGTAGGGAAATTTTCCGCCGGCCGCGGAGTCGCCGAAAATGTTGTAACACGGGCTTTTGAAGGTGATGCGCCCCTTGATGCCACTGCCCGCACCGCTGCCCGCTAACGGACCGACGCCGAACACGAAGATGTTGTCGGGGCCGCGCGGATCGCAGTCAATGTCATGCGTGCGAAAATGTTCCCACATGAGCCAGTTATTGATGCCGGAGCCGCCGATCCAGCGTTCGAACAGCGCATGCGGTAATACTTCATCGCACATTTCGCCGGTGGTGAGATTGACTCGAAGTAATCTGCTTTCCATCTGCTTATCTCCTGCGCAAGCGTTACGCGGCGCTGCTGATCTCGCCCTTTTCGAGCATGGCCTGCATGATCCCAACTTCATCGCGCTTCTCGGGTGTCTGCTGCACGATGCCGCGAAAAGTCTTGGTGTCTGCATAGAACAAGATCGGTGCACGCGAGTACTGCTTGCCGGCATTGCTCATCTCAGGTCGTGTCGCACAAGCCGTTACACAGGCCGGCTCGCCACCGCACAAATCGCATTTCAATAATTCACCGTCGGGCGCGACGAACACCACATCGAACGGACACGCCGGCACGCACTCCATGCATTGGGTGCACTTGTCCTGATCGATAATCGCGGCGAAGGTTTTCGGATCGTAATAAAACGCATCGGTCGGACAGACTTCGGCGCACGGCGGCGGATTGCCGCAGTGGTGGCAGATCGCCGACACAAAGCCGAAATCATGCACCGCCTTGCGCGAATTGACGCTCGGCGCGTGATTGATGCGCACCCGCGAGAGCAAGGGGTTCAATTCGCCGACCGGCGAATGCACCAGTGAGCAGGCGACTTCGCAGATATTGCAGTCGGTGCACTGGTTCTGCAGCGCGTAGAGTTTTTGCGCCACATCCGGGATTTCGGCGCCGCGTTCAAACCACAGTTCGCCGGTGACCAGTTCGTGCTGGGGCGGGTTGGGCATTTTGCGTTCGTCTCCAGGGAGTTATCCCCAATTAAGCGACTTGCGCGGAGCAAGTCAAGCAGGAATTCCAGCGCGCGCCGCTTGGGGGGTGGGCAAAGGGCGTGCTTCCATCGACAATAGCGCGAGATCTTCCCAGTGCGCGCATGACCAAGCCCAAACAGACCTTGCTCCATCCACAACTCGGCGTGTTGCCCGCGCGGCGCGTGCTTGACTGCATTTTTGCGTTGCAGCCCGACGGCCCGATGCTGCATCGCCATATCGAAGACGTCGAGATCGACTCCGCGGCGCCCGGCACTCAATATGTCCTGCAAGATCGGCCAGCGGACGCCAGCCATGCCCGCTGCCGCATCATTCCGCCCAGGGTGCTGGAGTTCTAAGCCTGATGAGCGTACTCGCGATCGATCCGGAAATGTTGGTCGAGGCGTGGCGCGCGAGCCCTCCGGCCTTGTATATCGACGTGCGCACGGTCGCCGAGTTCGCCAAAGGCCGCCCAAAAGGACCGGCCGTCAATATTCCCTGGTTGTTCTACTATCCTGGGACCAGGGCAGAACACCCGAATGAGAGTTTCTTGCTCGTGATCGAGGCGCTATACGCGAAAGACACGCCGCTCGTACTGGGGTGTATGGACGATACCCGGGCAGTGCCGGCGGCGCAGTGCCTTGCGGCGGCTGGCTACCAGAACTTACGCCTTCTGCGCGGCGGCTTCACGGCCTGGCGCGCTAAGCAGATGATATCCAGTACCGATAACCGTCCTGGGGTCAGCTATGTCTCGTTGCTGACTCAGGTTAAACGTCCCCCCGGCAAAAAGGGCGGCGCGAGTCATTGACGACAAGACTTACCAGTGGCCACTGGCACGCGCAGCGGCCTTCACAAAAACTTCACGGCGCTGTCCGTGAGAAAGCAGGAGTTCCAACCATGCCCACCTTTGATTTCTTTTGCGCTGCTAACGGACAAACCGTCGAAGTCATGCTCAAAATCCATGAAGACCTCAGCAACTGGGGCGAACTGTGCGCGCGCAAAGGCATCCCCCAGGGTGACACCCCGGCCGACTCTCCCATCGAGAAAAAATTCACGCAATCCTCGGTCATCATGGACAAGAGTGCGATGGCGAGTGGCCACGCGCCAATCAGCATGGCGTATACAGGGAAGTCGGCGAGCTATAACCAACGCTGATTGCGCGCAGGTGGTGTAATCAGCGTTCCATCGGTGTTAATCAAGGAGCTGAAGCCCATGCCCATCGCCAAACTGCAACGAGCCGTCAATGCGCCGCACGCCTACTGCTGGGACTGGCTGGCCGATTTCGGCGCGCTCGATAAATTGCATCCACCCGGCAACCTCACCGAATTCCGCTGCGAGGGGAATCATGTGGGTGCGCGCCGGTTTGCGCGTTTCAAACCGGCGCTGGAGATCTCAGGGGAGATTATCGAACGCCTCGACGTCGCGCATGCTCCGCACGTGCTGGCGTATTCCATCGTCGAGAATTATCCGCTGCCCATGTTGGATTATGTCGCGGTAGTGACTTTTGCCCCCGTGGATGCCGGACACACTGAGATTACCTGGGAAGGACACTACACCGAGGCCGGACTGCCGGCCGCGCAGATGGATGGCCTGCTGCGAGATTTCTACGAGCTGTTTCTCGGCAATATTGAAAAAGCGTATGCGCTTGGCCGCCAACCGGGAGAATCGCCGTACTGACGCCCGCGCGGTTAGTCAGGGATGTAGGCGTTGACCTGAATCTCCACGATCTGGCCTGGAAAAGTTAACGCCACCACCCCAATTCCCGTCCACGTCGGCGGTGGATTCGCGCGCAATAGGTAGCGATCTTTGATCTCGATGAAGGTCTGCAGCTGTTCCTGAATCCCCACGTGGTAGGTCACCATCGAATAAACGTGTTCGAATCCCGCGCCCGCCTCATTCAGCACCAGCTTGACGTTTTCCCAGGCCTGAATGATCTGGGCCTCTTCACCCGCGACGACTTGCATATTGGCATCGCGCCCTACCTGGCCCGCGCAGGTCAGCCACGGACCGATCCGCACAGCCGGTGCGTAATGAAAACGCTGGTAAATATTCTGCATCGAGGGGGGAACGATGGTGTGTCGCTGCATGGTGCCTCCGCGTACGCGTTGATAGTCACAGAAACGGTAGTTGAACTTGGTCAGGTCTGACGCTGAGCAACGTACACAAGCGCCGGTGACATGAATAGAGTCCGGACCTGCTCCGCAGCTCGAAAGTAACGAAACCCGTTCGTCGCTGGTAGCTGGTAGATTGGGGTGCAATTAATGCGACTTTTTCAGGGACGATTAAATTGGACGAAGCGCCAACCAGCATAAATTTAATTGCATGCCGTGCGCTTCGTCGCTACGCTCGGCTGGTCGCTAAGACAGCTCCAGGTCAACGCTGGCAGTTTCCCCATTATCCATCTACATCCCTTATCGTTCGCAGAGAGTGTCCATCATGCCAGCAACGGCCCCCTCCTCCCCGCGTATCCTCATCATCGGCGCTGGCGGCGGCGCAATTTGCATGGCGATCAACCTCAAACGCGCCGGCATCGAAGACTTCGTGATGCTGGAGAAGTCGCATGGCATCGGTGGTACCTGGTGGCATAACCAATATCCGGGCGCCGAGTGCGATGTGCAGTCGCATCTGTATTCGTATTCGTTCGAACCCAAGCTCGACTGGTCGCGGCCCTTCGCCGGCCAAGCCGAAATCCTGCAGTACCTGAATTTCTGCACCGACAAGCACGACGTGCGGCGCCATATTCAACTGAATACCGGGGTCACTGGTCTGACCTGGAGCGATACCCGCCAGCGCTGGAGTGTCGACACCACCACTGGACAGCGGCTTGAGGCCCAGATCGTCGTCAGTGCGCTCGGCATGTTCAACGAGTTGGTGTGGCCATCGCTACCGGGCATTGAAGACTTCACGGGGACGAAATTTCATTCTGCACGGTGGAATCAGGCCCACGATCTCACCGGCGAACGAGTCGGCGTGATCGGCATCGCGGCGAGCGCCATCCAGTTCGTGCCCGAGATCGCGCCCAAAGTCAGCCAGCTGCAGCTGTATCAGCGCACTGCAAACTGGGTGATTCCCAAGGCCAATGCGCCATACACCGCGGCGCAACTAGAATATTTCCACGCGCACCCGGCAGCCGTGGCGCACAACCGGCAGGAGATTTATCAGGTCTGGAACACGCTCGCGCAGTTCAAAGACAAGCCGAAAATGGCCGCGATCGAAGCGTCCGGTCTGGCCCGGATCGCAGAAGTGAAAGACCCTGAAACCCGCCGCAAGCTAACCCCGCAGCATCCGTTCGGCTGCCGACGCCCGTTGTTCTCGGATGTTTACTATCCGGTGTTCAATCGCGACAACGTTGAGCTGATCACCGAGGACATCGCACGCATCACTACCACCGGCATCGAAACCCGCGACGGCCGACATCGCGAACTGGATACGATCGTGTTCTCCACCGGCTTCAAGACCACCAAGTATCTCACCGCGATGGAAGTGAAGGGGCGTGGCGGGCGCGACATTAACGAGGCCTGGAGCGACGGCGCGCAAGCCTATCTCGGCGTCACCACCACCGGCTTCCCGAACCTCTTCATGCTGTATGGCCCGAATACGAACCAGGGTTCGATCCTGTTCATGATCGAACAGCAGGTCGGTTACATCGTGCGCCAGATCCAGCACATGGCTCAGCAGCAGCTCGCCTGGATCGACGTCCGTCCCGAGGTCATGGCCGCCTTCAACGCGCAGCTGCAGGAAGACGTGAAAGAGATCGACGTCTGGCAGGCCTCCTGCGGTGGCGAATATTATTATCGCTCGCCTACTGGCCGCTTCGTCACCAACTATCCGGGTACCATGGATGACTTCGCGGCGCAGATGCAGCGCGTGGAACCCAATGCCTTCGAATTCGCGAAGGCCGTTTGACAATCGCGCCTCAAGCATAGCGAGATAACCTAATGGCATTGCTGAATCGTGAAGACTGGTATGACTTGGCGCGGACGACCAACTGGACGCCGAAGTACGTGAGCGAAGACGCGTTATTCCCAGAGCAGATGAGTGGTTCGCGCGGCATTCCGATGAGCGCCTGGGAAACCTACGACGAGCCGTACAAGACCTCTTATCCCGAGTATGTGTCGATTCAGCGCGAGAAAGATGCGGGAACCTATTCGGTGCGCGCGGCGCTGGAACGCGCCGCCTTTGTCGATCAGGCCGATCCTGGTTGGGTCAGTACCATGCAGGCGCATTACGGCGCAGTGGCGCTCGGCGAGTATTTGGCCAGTGTGGGCGAAGCGCGCATGGCGCGATTCTCAAAAGCACCCGGCAATCGCAACATGGCAGTGTTCGGGATGATGGATGAAAACCGCCACAGCCAGCTGCAATTATTCTTCCCCCACGCGAACATCAAACGTGGACGCCAATGGGACTGGGGCCACAAGGCGCTGCGCACCAACGAATGGGCCGCAGTCGCCGCGCGGTCGCTGTTCGATGACATCGTGACCAGCCGCGATGCGATCTCGACCGCCATCATGCTGGCGTTTGCCTTCGAAACCGGTTTCACCAACATGCAGTTCCTCGGGCTCGCGGCGGACGCTGCCGAAACCGGCGATCACTCCTTCGCCAGCCTCATCTCGAGTATCCAAACCGACGAATCCCGTCATTCGCAGCAAGGCGGGCCGGCGCTGCGCATTCTGATTGAGAACGGCAAACAAGCCGAAGCCCAGCAGTTGATCGATGTCGCGATCTGGCGGTCCTGGAAATTATTTTCGGTGTTGACCGGTCCATTGATGGATTACTACACCCCGGTGGAATCGCGCAAACAATCGTTCAAGGAATTCATGCTGGAATGGATCGTCGTGCAATTCGAACGACAACTGCTCGATCTGGGGCTCGCAAAGCCCTGGTACTGGGATACCTTGATGCGCGATCTCGATATCACCCATCACGGCATGCACATGGGTGTGTGGTGTTGGCGTCGCACCGTGTGGTGGAATCCTGCGGCGGGCGTCACGCCGGCTGATCGCGCGTGGCTGGAAGAGAAATACCCGGGCTGGAACCGACGCTGGGGACGAATTTGGGACACCACGACCGAGAATCTTTTGAACGGTCGCGAAGATCTCACTCTGCCTGAGACCCTGCCGCTGATCTGCCATATGTCGAACCTTCCGATCACACATATTCCCGGCGATGACTGGGAACTCACCGACTGGCAGCTGGAGCACGAAGGACGTCTGTATCACTTCAGTTCCGAAGTTGACCGCTGGTGCTTCCAGATCAATCCGGACCATTACAAAGGTCATCTGACGGTGGTTGATCGTTTTCTCGCTGGCAAGATTCTGCCGCCGACCCTCGAAGGCGCACTGCGGTACATGGGCCTCGGACCCGAGGAACAAGGGCGTGATGCGCATGCCTACGCCTGGATCGAGCATTTCCGAAAACAGCGGGTGGCCGCCTAGATGGCCGATTTTCCGCTGTACTCCAATTTTCAAGGCGACTTTGTGCCGCAGCTCGTGCTCGTCGATAGCGAGGACACCATGGATCAGGTTGCGCAGAAATGTGCCTACCATTCGGTCGGGCGTAGAGTCGCACCTCAACCCACTAAAATCCTGCGGGTGCGCCAGCATCGCGCAGCGAATCTCTATCCACGCGACATGCGCGTGACCGACTCCGGTTTGCGCGCGACGGAAACCATCGATGTGATTTTTGCAGATACCTAGCGCGATGGCGTTCGAAAAAATCTGCACACTCGAGGATGTTTGGGAAGGGGAAATGAACGGCTTTACGACCGCCGATGGCACCGAGCTCCTGCTCGCGGTGCTGGCCGGGGGCGATATTCGCGCCTTTCAGCAACGTTGTCCGCATCAGGAATTTTCCCTGTTGCACGCCAAGCTCGATAAACACGTGCTGACCTGCCGCGCGCATCTCTGGCAGTTCGACATCCGCACCGGCAAGGGCATCAATCCCAGTGACTGCGCGCTCGCCCTCTATCCGACGCGAATTGAGGGCGACGATATTTATGTCGATGTCGCCGGCCACCAGCCGTTGTTCTCTCACACCTGAAGTGATGGCCGCGCGGTACGCTGCGCCCCGGAGTGCCCACCGATGACGGATACCGATGCTCTCTTGAAAAATAACCGGGTTGGGCCCGTCATGCGCGCGGGCGAGATCGCCGAAGCAGTTAAGGAGGCCGTCGCGATCGACAACCCAGCGCGCGCGATCACCATCGAAGACATGAACGCCTATGTGCGGATCTCCGCGGACAACGAATTAATCATCACGCGCGCGACCATGGAGGAATGTCTGGGCCGCGCATTTCGAATGCAGGAATTGGAAATCAATCTGAGTTCTTTCGCGGGCCGCATCGAGACGGGCACACAGCAGTTTCGGTTCTATTTCAAGCACTCGTTCTAGGATGTCGATATGACCGACGCCACTGATCCCAAACCCCTAAAAACCTGGTCCTATCTCACCACCGGGAATCGCCGGCGCCCCAGCGAATACGAAGTGGTCTCGACTGGACTGCACTATCACACCCTGGATCAGGACAAGCCGTGGGAGCTTGATCCCAACATCCCGATGGCGCAGTGGTACAAGCGGTACCGCAATAAAAGTCCGCTAAGACATGCCGACTGGGACGCCTTTCGCGATCCCGATGAGATGATCTATCGCAGCTACAACATCGTGCAGGATGGTCAGGAAAATTACGTGCTGGGGTTGTTCGATCAATTCAACGAACGCGGCCACGATCAAATGCTGGAAGCAGATTGGGTACGCGTGTTGGCGCACAGTTACAGCCCTGCGCGATATGTCTTTCACGCATTGCAAATGGGCAGCGCCTATGTGCATCAGATGGCGCCTAGCAGCACCATTACTAACTGCGCCACCTACACCAGCGCAGATCACCTGCGCTGGGTTACGCATACCGCATACCGCACGCGCGAATTGGCCAACGCGTTTCCAAATTTCGGCTTCGGCGAGCAGGAGCGTGCGATCTGGGAACAAGACCCGCGCTGGCAGGGATTTCGCGAGTTGCTTGAGACCGCGCTCGTGACCTGGGATTGGGCGGAATCGTTCACGGCGTTTTTTCTCGTCGCAAAACCCGCCATCGAAGAAGCGCTGCTGGTGGAGTTCGGCAATCTGGCACGCACGCATGGCGATCTGCTGCTGGGGTTATTAACGCAGGCGCAGATGCGCGATGCCGAACGCCATCGACGGTGGGTCGCTGCGCTGGTCAAAATGGCGCTCGAAACTGCCGGCAACCGCGAAGTGCTGGCCGCCTGGTGCCGGCGGTGGGTGCCTATCGCAGAAGCAGCGGTAGCGGCCTTCTGTGCGAGCTTCCCGACTGAAGGCACTGAATCCGGCGTGCGCGCGAATAGTGCGGCGGCGCGCTTGCGGGCGAACTTGGGACTGGGTTGAAGATGAAGATTTTGCCACGGAGAACACAGAGAACACAGAGAATGAAAGGGGTAATCACTTGGTAATCAGATCGGCACTGCCAAACCCCGAATTCCTCCGTGTTCTCTGTGTTTCCCTGGCAAAGTATTTCTTACAGTGCGCCTGTTTAGATTTATCACTTACTGGCGAATCCCTTCTATCATGAGTTCAAATTTCATGGGATCCGAGGCCGGCCCAAGTTCGAACTTGTTGACGCGGAAATCCGAACGTTTGATGGTTGTTGTCGCGAAAAAGCCAGCCCGATAGCCGCCCCAGGGATCGCGTCCCTCGCCAATCACCTTGGCTTGCAGGGTAATTGCCCTGGTCACGCCGTGGAGACTTAACTTGCCCTCCAGGGTGCCACTGGCCGCATCGCCTGTGTAGCCCGTACTGATGAATTTCGCGGTCGGAAATTCATCAACGCTCAAAAAATTCGCGCTCCGTAAATGCTTGTCCCGCTCGGCCCAATTGGTATCGATACTCGCCGTGTCGATCGTTACTTCGATGCGCGAGAGTTCGGGGTGCGCCTTGTCCCACTGAAAATTGCCGCGGAGAGTGTTGAAGCGGCCAGGAAGCAGACTATAGCCCAGGTGCAGAATGCGAAATTGGACGAAAGCGTGGCTGGGATCGATCTGATAATCGGCCGCCACTACTGCCCCCGGGACAGCACAGGCCATCACACAGCTGAGCATGCGCCGGCAAAATTTCGTCAATATCGCCAAATTTTTCTCCTGATTGGTCGAGCTTACCGCACACTTAAACTTCGGCGCCACGCGAGAAATCACGTTGGCGGTCCACCCATACTATGCCGGGTTCAAGGCTCGGCGGCATAGCGGCCCGCATCTCCTCGGGCCGCTATATAAGTTGCCTTTTTTCAGGGACCACTACGTGGCGATTGCCACTAAAGCCGGTCTCACCCGTGTGGTTCGGGTCGCCTCGCCGCAGTATTTGAGCTTATAGTCGCGAGCGCTCCCGGGCTTCTGTGTGCTATCGAGGGCGGCCCTGGGCGCACGAGAGGGTGCCCAGCCTGTGTTCATCCGTCATTCGAAAGTCATCTTCATGCGCGAATATTTAAATTTCTATATTAACGGCCGCTGGGTTCCGCCGGTCGTACCGAAACCCTTCGAAGTGATTAATCCGGCGACGGGCACCGTCAATGGCCGTATCCAAGTGGGCTCGGGAGCGGATGTGGACTCTGCCGTCAAAGCTGCGCGCAATGCATTTGGCAGTTGGTCAATCACCTCGCGCGAGGAGCGCATGGCGGCGCTGGGGCGCATCGTCACTGAGTTCGAGCGCCGTCTGGATGACATGGGCGAGGCCATCATGGAGGAGATGGGCGCCCCGAACTGGTTGGCGCGTAACACCCAGGCCGCGCTCGGCCCGAATCATTTCAAGGCCGCGCTCAACGTGCTGCGCGACTATGCGTTTGAAGAAGACAAAGGGAGCGCACGAATTCTGAGGGAGCCCATCGGCGTGTGCGGATTTATCACACCCTGGAACTGGCCCGTGCATCAGATGTGCGCGAAAACGGCACCGGCGCTTGCGGTCGGTTGCACGGTGCTTTTAAAACCCTCGGAGATAGCGCCGTTCTCCGGCCAGATTCTCGCCGAGATCCTGCACGCCGCTGATCTGCCGCCAGGCGTATTCAACCTGGTGTTTGGCGAAGGACCGGTAGTAGGCGCCGTGATGGCTTCACATCCAGATATCGACATGATTTCGATTACCGGCTCGACGCGCGCCGGTATCGACGTCGCGCGCAATGCAGCCGCCACGGTTAAACGTGTGCACCAGGAGCTCGGCGGCAAAAGTCCCAACATCGTACTCGATGATGCAGATCTCAAAGCTGCGATCATCGGTGGTGTGAACGCCGTGATGATGAACTCAGGTCAATCCTGCCGCGCGCCGACGCGCATGCTGGTGCCGAACAAATTACTCGATGAAGTATGCGTGATCGCGCAAGAGGTGGCGGAGAGCTGGACGCCAGGCGATCCAACTCAGGGTAGCCGCATGGGACCAGTAATTTCTGAAGCCGCCTGGCATAAGGTGCAAAACCTGATTCAGAAAGGATTGGCGGCAGGTGCGAAATTAGTCACTGGTGGCACGGGTAAACCCGCCGGTCTTGAGAATGGCTACTTCGTGAAGCCGACGGTCTTTCGCGATGTGACCAACGACATGGCCGTCGCCCGCGAAGAAATTTTCGGACCGGTGCTGTGCATTCTCGGTTACGACACCGAGGACGAAGCCATCGCCATCGGCAACGACACCGAGTACGGACTCGGTGGGTATGTGCAAAGCCAGGATATCGAACACGCGCGACGAGTCGCCAAACGCATCCGCACCGGTTACATCAGTCTCAATAATGCAGGCCTCGATATCAGCGTGCCCTTCGGCGGGTATAAACATTCCGGCAACGGCCGTGAATTCGGCGAACATTCCTTCGGCGAATTTCTGGAGGTGAAGTCCGTGCTGGGGTATACGCCGGCGACGTAGTAAGCGCCCGCGCGTAATCCAGGGACAGTTTACCGATTTTCAATATCGGTAAACTGTCCCTGGATTTCCGACAGTTGTTCGCGCGCGATATCGTCACCGCGAACGTGCGCCAACTCAGCGCGCCATTCGTCGAGTGCCGGGGCCAGCAGTCGCGCGCCGCTGCGTTCGATCAGGTTTGCTGCCGCCGTCAGTGCATCTGCGGCGGCCTCGCCGGCGGCCGGCCCGTCGCGACGGAGCAGTGCGCGCGCCAGCACGCCGTGCGCAATGGCTTCATAGTTCTGTCGGATAGAATCCTGGCTGAGCGCAATGGCGTGCTGTGCGGCTGCGTGAGCTGCCGTGAGATCACCCGCGATTAATAAAGCCTCTGCCAGCAACGTGGCAGAACAAGGGGCGAAGGCTCTGTCCAGTCGGGCGTGAATGTCGAGCGCAGACTGCGCACAGGCGATCGCCTCCGCGGGGCGATCGGCAGCCAGATAGGCACAGCAGAATCCAATCTGAGCCTGCCCGAATATGGTCGGCGGATCGCCCAGCTTTTGACTGAGGTCGCCCATCTCCTGTGCCACCGCAAGCGCGTGCGCCGCCGCGCCTGTGCGGTAGTGAATCTCGGCGCAGATTGGCAATCCATAACCTATCTCCTCAGGGTTATCATCTTCGGCCGCCAGCGCGAAGCACTGCTTCATCGCATCGAGACCTTCTTGATGGCGACCCAGCCAGCAGAGCGCTATTCCTCTAATCAAGAACAGATGAATATACGGATTGGGGCCGGCCAACCAACTCGCCGGAGGGCTATGACGCGGGAAACGGGCCAGCCCGTCCGCGGCGACGATCGCCGCCTCGCGATACTGTGCAGCGAGAAAGAGTGCATCAGCCAAGAGCGCGGCCGCATTGGCTTCAAGTTCCAGATCGTTCAGTTCACGCGCCGCCGCGTAGGCCTCGCGACCAACCGCCAGGTAAGTCGCGATATCGCCGCTACCATAACTCACCAAGCCAAAGCCGAGAGAGAGTTTGGTCAGCCCGCGCCGATCGCCGATGGTCTGCGCCAGTGTTCTCCCTTCTGCGAAAGTCGCGCGCGCCTCGTTGAGATCGGCGCTGACCCGCCAACTCATGCTCAGCAATTGGGCGCACGCGTGAATGCGCAGTTCCGCTGTCTCGCGCTCATCGGGCAGCGTAGCGAGCAAGGTGCGAACCCGCACCCAGTGCTGCCAGGCTGAAGAAAAGTCCGTCAGGCATACCCGTTCCGCCGCGCGGCGGTGCCAATGTGCCGCCGCGCGCGCATCCCCCGCTTCTTCCCAATGATGAGCCAGCAACGCAGCGCGTTCTTCGATGCGTGGGCCGGCTTCGCTCTCCAGGCACTGCGCGATCCTGGTATGTACCTGCCGGCGCCTTTCACGCAATTGACTGCCAAGCGCGACTTCCTGGGTGAGTGGGTGCTTGAAGCTGTATTCAATCACCGGATAGAGCGCACGCTCGTAGATGAATTCCAGGCGACGCAAGCTGCCAAGGGCAGCTTTCAATTCGTGCGTGGCGAGGCCTGACACCACCTGCAATAAGGGCTCGGCAAAGTCTTTGCCGATCACCGCCGCGACCTGCAGCACAAGCTTCTCGCGCTCTGTCAGACGATCGATACGCGCGGCCAGCACCGCCTGCACGGTGGCCGGCACTTGCAGATGATCGGGCGGCGTGAGCAGCTGATAGCTCC
>JANOVQ010000216.1:0-17543 GCA_031417495.1 Pseudomonadota bacterium
TCGCCGGTCGCGGCGAGCGGCAGCTTGCTTGCCAGTTCGCGCACGAAGTCGCAGCTGCCATCGCGTTCCAAGGTGGTCATTAATTCCTGGGTAAAGCCCTCGGCGAGGGTGTCGAAATGACTCGCCATGCCGCGCATACAACCCTGCGTGAAGGCCCAGCTCGAGGCCTTGCGGACCTGGCGATGACGCGGATCGTCCATAAACACGAGATCAGGTGGTTCCGCGGGATCCCAGCCTCGCAATTTTCCGAAGTCATCGATGCCGCCACGGGCCAGCTCCGTTTCGTGTTTCAACGTGAGGCGCAGGCGCGGACCGCCATTGATAAAAATATCTGGCCGCCCGGAGATCGTCATCAAATCGGCATAACGAGTCACCGCCCAGAAGGGTTCAATATCCTCGCGTTCATACCAAAACACCGGCGCTTCACGGCGCAATAAATCCCACGCGGCCCACGGGAAACCCTCGCTGGCATAGAGGTGCGGGGAATGGATGTCGATGGTTGTTAGATCCGGAGTCATAACGGGGATCTCTCCTTGCAAGATGGGTGACGAATCTGCGCAGTGCCGCGCCCTGGCCCCATTGAACCGAATCTCAGCACGTGGGTAAAGCGCTTGCGCGCGGTCATGAGTTGCTAACGGAAAAAGTGTCTCCGCACTTCACGAATCGGATAAGTTAGGCCTACCGCCGTCGCTTGCGCAGAGTTGCACTGAGCAGACGCACCACCTGCGACATCCCCGCGCGCAATTCGCGCCCGATTTCGTCGAGTGAAATCGGCGCGGCAATGATGCCTGCGGCCCAATTCACCACCAGCGCGCAATTGGCGTAAGCCAAACCCGCCTCGCGCGCCAGGGCTGCTTCCGGCATGCCGGTCATGCCGACGATGGTGCAGCCGTCGCGCGCGAGCCGCGCGATCTCGGCGGCGGTCTCGAGCCGCGGTCCCTGAGTGGCGCCGTAGACACCGGCGCCGACGACCGTTAAACCCAGCTCGCCTGCCGCGTCGAGCAAGCTGGCGCGCAGATCTGCGGAGTACGGGTCGCCGAACTCGATATGTTCAAGCGTGCCGTCACAGCCATCGTAGAAAGTGTGTGCCCGCCCTGCGGTGTAGTCGATAATTTGATGCGGAATCACCAGCGCGCCAGGCCCCGCGTTGCTGGCGATGCCACCAACCGCGGTAACCGCCAGCACTTCACGAACCCCGAAGTCGCGCAGCGCGGCGATATTGGCGCGATAGTTGATGCCATGTGGAGGGAGCGCGTGCGTGGGGCCATGACGCGGCAGAAAGATTAGCGGGGTGCCATCGAGCGTGCCCTCGAGCAGCGCAGCCGAAGGTGCGCCATAGGTGGTAGTTACGCGATGTTCACGCAGCGGCAGCAGCGCACCGAGTTGGTCGAGCCCGCTGCCGCCGATGATGGCGAGGGTGGTCATGTGCCCCGTACCGCGTAAATGCCCGGCCCATTGCGCCAGTAAGTTTTGTAGTCCATGCCGTAACCGAACAGGTAGCGATCAGGGGTGCTCAACGCGCAGAAATCAGTGTGGGCGAGGCCGGGTCGGGTCGCCATCTCCTTGCGAACCAGCACGGCAGTTAAGGTTTCACGGGCGCCCAAATAGGTGCACTCCTCAGCTGCGGCCTGCAAAGTGACCCCACGATCAAGCAGATCATCGATGATCAGCACAGTGCGTCCGTGCACGGCATTGGGCGGGCGTTTGAGCCATTCGATTTGGCCACCGCTGAGCGCCGAACCATAGCGGGTGACATGCAGGTAATCGAGCTGCAGCGGAAAATGCAGATGCGGCAACAGCAGCGCGGTAGGGACTAAGCCGCCGGTCATCGTGGCCAGAAGCAGTGGCTGCGAATTGCCGATCCGGGCGGTGATGCGCGCCGCCATGACGACGACTGCGGCATTGATTTCCTCTGGACTGAACAACAAATCAGCCTGTTCTTGCACACTCAGGATTTCCGCGAGATCGGGTACGCTCATGCTGATTTGGACGCGGCAAGGGCGGAACGCCCGGCCCAATCCTTGGCAAATTGAAAGGCCGCACGCCCGCTGCGCGATCCGTGCAGCAGCGCCCATTGCAGCGCGGCGCGCTCCACATCCGCATTTTTAGCGGCATCGATCCCAAAAGTTCCTAACCAGTGGCGCACGATGTCGAGATAGCGGTCCTGGGTATAGGGATGGAAGGACAGCCACAGGCCGAAGCGCTCGGACAATGAAATCTTCTCTTCCACCGCTTCGCTGTGATGGATCTCGCCGTCCACGGCGTGCGCGTCCTGGTTCTCGCGCAGGCGCTCGGGTACCAGATGACGCCGATTCGAGGTCGCATAGATCAATAAATTATCCGGCGTGGCGGCGAGCGATCCATCCAGTACCGTTTTCAGCGCACGGTAGGTGGAGTCATGTTCATCGAAGGACAGATCGTCACAGAACACGATGTAACGACCGGGACGTGCGGCGAGCAGCTCAACAATCAGCGGCAGGTCGATGAGATCATTGCGCTCCACTTCAACCACCCGCAAGCCGGACTGTACATGGGTGTTGAACAGGGCTTTGATCAGCGAGGATTTCCCTGTCCCGCGCGGACCCCACAATAAAGCGTTATTGGCCGGCAACCCGGCGAGAAATTGGCGGGTGTTACGATCAAGTTCATCGCGCTGAAAATCGATGTGCTGAAGATCCGCAAGCGACACCGCATTGAAATGCCGGATGGCATGCAATGAGCCGACGCCATTGCGCTTCCGCCAACGCCACGCCACGCCGTCCTCAATGGTCGGTTCGATGGCGCCTGGCAGCACGCGCTCGAGGCGTGCGAGCAGTGCTTCGGCACGCGCAAAAAATTCATCGGCACTAGTCATCGGTACTTGGCGGGAATCCGGCAGCCATCGGTGGTCCCATTGTAGCCGAGCAGCGATCAGGTGTCAGGGCATGGTGGCCCGGCGGTGCGAGGCGCGCAGCGACGAATAGTGCTTAGCCCTCAAGGCGCTGCCGCAGGGCCTTGGTTAAGTGGTATTCAATCCGTTTCTTGAAGTCGAGCAGCCGCGCGGTGCGGCGCGCGAAACCGCCGCGTTGTACTGCATAGGCCTCAGACAATTCGAGTTGCGTCAGGTAAACCGGATAACCCTCCTGGCGTGAGCGGGTTGCCAGCACATGCCCGGCAATTGCCGCGAAGAGCTGCGCGCCGTGCACGCGCGAACTGAACTCCTGGTCATCGCAGTAGCAAGTGAATTCGGCCTGTCCTTGCAGATTGAGATCAGCGAATACACGCAGTGAGGCATACGCGATGCTGCGCACTGCGCTTAGAGTCATCGCCTGCGCGCGCCATCCCTGCGTGGCATTGCCGGTAATTTGAAACCACTCGACGGGCAATGAGGCGACGGTCTCTTCACTCGGATGCTGTGCCGAGATAGCGCCGATGCCGGCAAAAAACCGCCCGAAGTGATCCAGGGTGGTCCGGATGTCCTGCCCAATCTGGCGTTCGACATAGAGATCGCCATTTTCATCCAGCACATAAATATCCAGTTTTGCACTGCGCTGAAAAGCGAATAACTGTATCCGCTGAGGTTTGTTATGCGCATAAAGCGCGGCCAGCGGAAGCGCCTCGGCGCAATTGGGATCGAAGGCTACCTGGCGAAAAGTGGCGCTCGGTTCGCCCAAACTTTTGAATAGCGAAAGCGCATTGGTGTGCACGCGATATTCGAGCCGATCCTGACGGCGAAAGATTTCGTGGTGAGAATCCCCCACACCCACCACGTGATGGATAGCGTGGGTGCGCCCGGATCTGCCGAAATAGCGGGTCAGCTCCTGCAAGTAGGCGGTCATGCGCTGGTGAATCAGGTGCCCGTAATCGGCAGTGAAGGCGACCACCGAAGCGGGTGTCACGGCACCCCGCGCAAGACGATCCAGATAGACACAGAGCGCCTGTGGCAACGCGTCGGGGCCAGCGAAACGGTGGGCATAGAGTTCGCCCCAGCTATTCTCGAAGAGCAAATCCACACTGCCAATCAGGCAGGTACGGCTGCCGCCGAACTGAAAGGCATCGCTGTGACTGCTCGTGAGTACGGCACCCTGCGCCAGACGCGCGAGGGTGATATCTGTTCCGATGTTGAGCAGAAACAGTGCCGTGGTTACGCTGGGTGAACGCGCGAGTGCGACCATTTCATTCGCGGTCGGTTGGCGGCTGGGGAAGGCCTCGGCCAGCGCGTCGAGCAGGCGGCGGAGCTCCGCCAGCGCAAGTCGCCGACCGTCATTAAACAGATGCCACTCGGTGCGGGCATCGGCGAGTCGATTGAAATAGCACCACGCGACGATTTCGACCAGCGAGGTGCCACGCTTGAGCGCCTCGGGATGAGTCACGCTGTCCTCCACGCGCCCTCTATAGAGGAGCCAATTGTCGGTGTGCTGGTCGCTCACCTGGTGAATTGAAAGGACGGGCTCAAGCGGATTCGGGCAGATGCCCCGCGTGATTAATTCGATTTTGTGCGGCTTCTTCTCGAAAGCTGCGTAGAGCTTGCGACCAAGAATATTGAGATCTGCATCCGTGATTTGTTGCGCGCGACCATGCCTGCGCGCGAAATCGGACAGCACGGCGTAACTTTTCTGGAGCGCCTTCACCAGTTCCCGTCGTTCTTCGCGCGCGCTATCGATGCGCCAATCGGCGCGCCGATCAAGCGCAAGAATCTCGCCCGCTGACCAACCCCACGCGCGGACCATGGTTTCCAATATTTCACGGCGCCAGCCGGGTTGCCGCGGATCTGCCGGGGCACTCAGCATTTCATCGGTTTTGAGATAGAACGCACGGCGTAGCAGCTTAAGTCGCGCGTTATCGCGGTTCGACAGCAGGTAGGTTTCGAGTCGCCGATACAGCGCGAGATAGGGATCGAGTTCATCCAACCCAACCTCGGCAGTCCCCAAGGCAGTTTTGTACTGGTGGCTCAACAGACGCACATTCGGATAGTCCGCCGCGTAGCTTTCCATCAGCAGCAGCTTCATCACGGACTTGTAGGGCGAGTCGATACTTTTGTATAACTGCCACAAGGCAGCCCCGAAGAACTCGGCGCTGGGAATTGCCGGCACGCCGCCGAAATCGACATAGTCGCGGGCCGCGATTCGGCGCTGATGCAGCGCGCCTTCGACGAATGCATCGTAATTCGCTTCTTCCTGCGGCGGCACGTACCACCACAGCGGTTTCAGGCCAGCGAGCAGCAGGCCCGAACGGTAAAACTCATCAAGCAAAAGATAGTGTTGCGAACTCCCGCTGCTTTCAGCGGAGAGGCTCAACGTCTCACCGCGCCTGAACCGCTCAGGATCAAAGACGTAAAAATGAACTTCGACCCCCTGATTCAGCGCGAAGGCCTCGATGAGCGAGGCCTTGCGCTGCAGTAACTCGATGGCTGCAGGGTTAAGCGCCGCGGTGTGGCAGATCCACACGTCCAGATCGCTGTCGCGGGCATAGGCCACCGTGCCCGCGCTACCCATCAGATAAATCCCGCGGATGCCGAATTCACGCAGCACACGCGATTCATGAGTGAAAGATTTCAGCACGCGGCGCGTGGCCGCGAGCGCCGGGCGAGTGGGTGTGTAGTCAGCTATTCCACAGGGCGTATCGGCGCCGCAGTAACCGGGCAACAGCGCATGATTGAGATGAAACAGCAGCGGAATCATCGCCACCACATCCTGCTGGCGCGGCAGCAGCGTATCGAACGCGCGGCGTAAGCGGTCGTGGGTGACCGCCGCAAAGCGGTTCTCGAGATCGCGCAGACGCGGTTCGCGTAGTGCGCGTTTGGGGACGGACGTGGTCATGTCTCACGTTAGCGGCTGGTGGTGTCCATTTCTGGACGTTGACGCGCGCGTGGTGATGATCCGAGGGGCATCGATAAGTCTCTAAAAATAAAAGGATTAAGATTGAGTCTCGGGAGTTAATGGGAAATAATGCGGCACGCTGCCAGGCGTCCTCGTTGCGTTTTAAAAAAAGGACCGAGTCATGTTTAGTCAGGACATGCGCATTGCGGGGTTCGACCCTGAACTCGCACGCGCGATCGCCGCCGAGACGCAGCGCCAGGAAGATCACATCGAGCTGATCGCCTCCGAAAACTACACCAGCCCGCGCGTGCTCGAGGCAGCGGGCACCCTGCTCACCAATAAGTACGCGGAAGGTTATCCCGGCAAGCGCTACTACGGCGGCTGCGAGCATGTAGATGTGGTCGAGCAATTGGCGATCGAGCGCGCGAAATCACTGTTCGGCGCAGACTTTGCCAATGTCCAGCCGCATTCCGGATCGCAGGCGAATGGCGCGGTCTATCTCGCCATGTTGGACGCGGGCGATTGCGTCCTTGGCATGAGCCTGGCGCATGGTGGTCACCTAACCCACGGCGCCAGTGTGAATTTCTCGGGCAAGACTTATCGCGGCGTGCAATATGGTCTCGATCCCGCGACCGGTCGCATCGATTACGACCAGGTGCTCAGGTTGGCGCGCGAAAATCGGCCGCGCATGATCATGACGGGCTTTTCTGCCTATTCGCGCATCATCGACTGGGTGCGTTTTCGCGAAATTGCTGATGAAGTGGGGGCGTATTTGGTCTCGGACATGGCGCATGTGGCGGGCCTGGTGGCGGTCGGTTTGTACCCCAGTCCGGTGCAGATTGCGGACATGACCACCACCACCACGCACAAGACTTTGCGCGGACCGCGCAGCGGTTTAATCCTTGGCAAAGCCAACGAAGCCCTGGCGAAGAAAGTAAATTCCGCAGTATTCCCTGGCCTCCAAGGCGGGCCGCTCATGCACATCATCGCGGCCAAGGCGGTCGCCTTCAAAGAGGCGATGGAACCCGAGTTCCGAACGTACCAGGAACAGGTCCTGAAGAACGCACGCGCCATGGCGGAGACTTTTCTCGCGCGCGGCTTCAATGTCGTGTCCGGGGGGACGGACAACCATCTCTTCCTGGTTGATCTGGTGTCGAAGGGTTTGACTGGCAAGGCGGCCGATGCCGCGCTCAGCGCCGCCCATATCACTGTCAACAAAAATGCGGTGCCGAACGATCCGCAATCCCCGTTCGTGACCAGTGGCATTCGGGTGGGCTCGCCGGCCATGACCACGCGTGGCTGCGGGACTTCGGAGGCAACGGCGCTCGCGGGCTGGATGTGTGATGTGCTGGACCAGATCGAGGACCAAAAAGTGAGTGCGCGGGTGCGTCAGCAGGTGATTGAACTCTGTCGGCAATACCCGGTGTACCGCGTGGCCTCTTAAGCGCGCAAGCCTCATGCACTGCCCATTCTGTACCCATCACGATACGCGCGTGATCGATTCGCGACTGCTGGGCGAAGGCGATCAGATTCGGCGTCGCCGGGAATGCATGGAATGCAAAGTGCGCTTCACGACCTATGAAACGGCCGAGCTGACCTTGCCGCGCATCGTAAAGAGCGATGGCCGGCGCGAAACGTTCAACGAAGACAAACTGCGCGGCGGAATCCTGAAAGCCCTCGAGAAGCTTCCAGTGGCGATGGAGCGGGTGGAAGCGGCGATCACGCAGGTGAAGCGGCGCATTCGCGAAAGCGGTGAACGCGAAATCGATTCGCGCCGGATTGGCGAGCATGTGATGGACGCCTTGCGCGGGCTCGATCAGGTGGCGTATGTGCGCTTCGCGTCGGTATATCGCAGCTTCGAAGATGTGCGGGCATTTCTCGAAGAAATTGAACGCTTGGAAAATGATCTGCCGCCCGACCTTCGCGAGCAGCAACTCGATCTCATCCCCAGCGAAAGTGCCCCGCGTAAGCGCTGACATTTCGCGCGTTAAATTATTCGGCTAGTCGCGTGGAATCCTCGGTATTCGATCAAGCGGATTATGCGCACATGGCGCACGCGCTGCGGCTCGCGCGGCGCGGCCTGTATTCCACACGGCCTAATCCCCGTGTCGGTTGCGTCATCGTGCAACACGGGCGCGTGGTGGGTGAAGGGTTTCATTACCGGGCCGGGGAGGCACACGCCGAAGTTGCGGCGTTGCACGCGGCAGGTGCGTCCGCCACTGAGGCGACGGTCTACGTGACCTTGGAACCCTGTAACCATTTCGGTCGCACGCCGCCGTGCGTCGAGGCGCTGATCAAGGCCGGAATTCGGCGCTTGGTCTATGCGGTGGCCGATCCGAATCCGCGCGTGGCGGGAAGTGGCGAGGCGCGGCTGAAGGCTGCGGGGATTGCGTGTGCCGATGGTTTGCTGGCCAGCGAGGCCCGGGAGCTCAATCGAGGATTTTTTATGCGCTGCGAGCACGGGCGACCGTTCGTGAGCGTGAAGCTCGGCATGAGCCTCGATGGCAAGGTCGCGCTCGCCAATGGTCAGAGCCAATGGATCACTGGCCCTGAGGCACGCGCCGATGTGCAACGGCTACGCGCCCAGGCTGGCGCGATCCTGACCGGCAGCGGCACGCTGCTTACGGATAATCCGCAACTGAATGTGCGCGATCCACAATTCGATATGGGTGGGCGGCCACCGCCACGGGTGGTCGTCGATTCTCACTTGCGCACATCTCCGCAGGCGCGGGTGTTCGAGAATCCGGGCGAGGTGCGAATCTTCACCACGCGCACAGGCTCTTGTGCGGCGGCGCTGCCATTACGGGCACGGGGCGCGATTATTGAAACCACCGGCGGCGATGCAGCGGGTGTGGCGCTTGCGGATGTCCTGCGCCGGCTCGGCGAACTGGAAGTCAATGAGGTGCTGGTCGAAGCAGGTCCTACCCTGGTCGGGAGCCTGTTGGCAACCGGTGAGGTGGATGAGCTCGTGCTCTACATCGCGCCCGTGCTGCTGGGCGCACAGGCGCGCAACGCTTTCAATTGGCCAGTGCCTGCGACGCTTGCAGAAGCGCCGCGTTTGATCCTTAAAGAGACCGTTAAAATCGGTGTAGACCAGCGAGTGACCATGCGCCTGGCCTCACCTTGACGCCTTACGGACCATCCTCGATAGTGGCCGGATGTTCACTGGAATCATCCAAGCCATCGGCCATGTCTGTGCACTCACGCAAGGGACTCAGCATCAGCGTTTGACCATTGATGCCGGCGCGCTCCTGCTGACGGACGTCAAACTTGGCGACAGCATTGCGGTTGCTGGCGCGTGTTTGACTGCGACCACCCTTGAGGGCGGCACCTTCACAGTCGATGTCTCGCCGGAGACCCTGGCGCACACCACGTTGGGTGAATTAAAAATCGGCTCGCCAGTAAATCTCGAAAAGGCGCTGACCCTGGCGGATCGCCTCGGTGGGCATCTGGTGAGTGGACATGTCGATGGGGTTGGCAGCGTGGTCGCGCGCGATTTGCGCGCGGACGACTACGTGTATTTTCGAATCCGCGCGCCCGCTCCGCTCGCGCGCTATATCGCGCACAAAGGCTCGCTTTGTATGGCGGGGGTGAGTTTGACTGTCAACGCGGTGGAGGGCGCCGAATTTGAGCTGTTGCTGATCCCGCATACGCTTCGCGCGACGACCTTGGGGGCACTCGAAATCGGCAGCCGCGTGAATCTGGAAGTGGATCTCATCGCGCGCTATCTCGAACGGCTGATGAGTCGGGAGAGCATGTGATGGCAACGGGAGGCGGAATCGCGCAGCAAGCCAGTCACATAAAACCGCCGAGCGCTCCTTTTAAAATAGTCAATCAAGAAATACGGAATCCTGCATGGGTCTGAATACCACCGAAGAAATTATTGATGATCTCCGCGCCGGCCGCATGGTGATCATGATGGACGACGAGGATCGCGAGAACGAAGGCGATTTCGTGATCGGTGCTGCGCATTGCACGGCCGAGCATGTGAACTTCATGGCGCGCTATGGCCGCGGACTGATCTGCCTGACGATGACCGAGGCCCGTTGCCGTCGGCTCAATCTGCCATTGATGGTGCAGGAAACGTATTACACCCACCGCACCAACTTCACGGTCTCGATTGAAGCGGCGGAAGGCGTGACCACCGGCATTTCGGCCGCTGATCGCGCGCGTACCGTGCAAGCGGCGGTGGCGCCAGACGCGCGGCCCAGCGACATTGTGCAGCCCGGGCATATTTTTCCGCTGATGGCGCAATCCGGCGGGGTGTTAACGCGCGCCGGACATACCGAAGCAGGGTGCGATCTGGCCGGCCTGGCCGGCCTTGAAGCAGCCTCGGTGATTGTCGAGATTCTGAATGACGATGGCACGATGGCGCGCCGCCCGGAACTTGAGAAAATCGCCAAGCAGCATCAAATGAAGATCGGCACCATCGCCGATCTGATCCGCTACCGGATCGAAAACGAAAAAACCGTGGAGCGTGCGGCGGAAGCCCTCCTTCCCACCGAATTCGGGGACTTCCGCTTGATTGGCTATCGCGATGCGATCCATGGCGATCTGCATCTGGCCATGGTGCGTGGCGAGATCGACCCCGAACGACCGACCCTTGTGCGCGTTCATATCTACAACCCGATCCAAGATCTCACCGCGAGTACCCGCAAAGATGCTGGCTGGCCGCTTCGCGATGCGCTACGGCGGGTTGCCGAAGCGGGCGAGGGCGTGGTGATCGTGCTCAGTAATCAGGTGGATAACGATGAACTGGTACGCCAGATTTTTCGCTACGCCACGAATGCCAGCAGTGAAAAGAAGGCGCCGAAGCCTGGCGCAGTCACTGCGGATTTTCGCCAAATCGGCCTTGGCGCGCAGATTCTGAGCGATCTCGGGGTGCGCAAGATGCGTGTCATGAGCCACCCGCGACGCTACCATGCGTTATCAGGCTTCGGGCTCGAAGTCGTGGAATACGTGACTTAAGCGTCAGGCAGAATTCGCCAATTCTTAATTGTCGCGTAATGAGCTTACCAAGCTGGGATAGGTCTTATGAGTAATTACAAAATCATCGAAGGCAGTCTGGTCGTCGCAAATCCAGTGAAGATCGCGGTGATCTGCAGCCGCTTCAATCACTTCATTGTCGATCAACTCGAAGCGGGTTGCGTGGACGCCTTGCGTCGCCACGGGATAGCCGAGACAGATATTACGGTGGTGAAAGTGCCAGGCGCGTTCGAGTTGCCGGTGGTGGCGCGAAAGCTCGCGAAAAGCGGCAAGTGCGATGCCGTGATCGCCCTCGGAGCCGTGATCCGCGGTTCGACGCCACACTTCGATCATGTCGCCGGTGCGTGTACCAGTGGACTCGCGGCGGCCGCCGCGGACAGTGGCGTGCCGGTGATTTTCGGCGTGCTCACGGTCGATTCGATCGAACAAGCCATCGAACGCGCAGGCACCAAGGCCGGCAACAAAGGGGCTGACGCCGCGCTCACCGCGCTCGAGATAATCGATGTGTTACGTCAGCTTTGAATGAGTAGCGCGGGCAGCAATTACGGTCGAGTCCGCGCGCGCCGCTGCGCCGTGCAAGCGCTCTATCAATGGCAACTTGCCGGCCAGGATCCCAGTGAAATCCTGCGCGAATTCGTCGCTGAGCGCGAACTCGTGAAAGTGGATATGGAATATTTCTCCACGCTCACGCGCGAGATCCCGCGCCATCTCGAAACCTTGCAGGACGATCTCAAACCAGCGCTGGACCGGGAATGGCACAAGCTCGGCCCGGTTGAACGCGGGGTGTTACTCGTTGGGGCGTATGAGCTGCGCTTCAGTCCGCACGTGCCGTGGCGGGTGGTCGTGAATGAGGCGGTAGAGCTGTGCAAGATGTTCGGTGCGGATGAAGCGCATAAGTACATCAATGGTGTGCTCGACAAAACCGCGCGCACCTTGCGTGCTGACGAAGTCGGCATGCGGGCCGCGACGCCTGCGGCGTAAATCTGCCGGCAGTCTCGCGCACTTGCAGTGGACGAATTCGCGCTGATCGAAGAAATCATTGTGCCGCGGGCCGGGTACCGCGCAGATGTGGTGCTCGGTATTGGCGATGATGGTGCGGTAGTCATACCGCCGCTCGGCGAAGAACTCGTGATCGTCGCGGATACCTTGGTCGCCGGCGTCCATTTCCCCCCGCAATTAGCTCCCGCAGATATCGGCTATCGCGCAGTCGCGGTGAATCTCAGCGATATCGCCGCGATGGGGGCTGAGCCCCGCTGGGCCACACTCGCGCTCACTTTGCCCGAGGCAAATCGCGACTGGCTGACCGAGTTCATGCGCGGCATGCATGAAGCGCTTGCCGCGCATAGCGTGCAGTTGATCGGCGGGGATACCACACGCGGGCCGTTGACGATGACCGTGCAGATTATCGGCTCCGTCCCGCGCGGGCAGGCGCTGACGCGGCATGGCGCACGGCCCGGTGATGCGATTTTCGTGTCCGGATCCTTGGGCGATGCCGCGGCAGGGCTCTCGATTCTTCAGCGAGAACCGGCTACAAGCGAAGACGAAGTGGCGCTAATACAGCGCTTTGCCCGACCCACCGCGCGCGTCGCGCTCGGCCAAGCGCTCCGCGGAATTGCCTCCAGCTGTATTGATATCTCGGATGGATTACTCGGGGATCTTGGCCATATCGCCACGCGCAGCGCTTGTTCGGCGATGGTTGATGCGGCCAAGGTGCCGGCGAGTGCGGCGCTCCTGGCCGGTCACACAGCGGCGGTCGCGCGTGATTTAGGCTTAACGGGTGGCGACGACTACGAGCTTTGTTTTACTTTACCGGCTGCCTCGCTGGTCCCGCATGAAGACCAACTGCGGCGCCAGTTTGACCTGTACCGAATCGGCACGATGACTGATACGGCGGCGGCAGGCGAAGTCGTGGTGATGGATGACGCGGGTAAGCCGATGCAGATATCGCGGCGCGGTTATCGTCATTTCTGACGGGGAAACTGTGACAGGCGCCTACGAAAATCGCCTTTAAATCAATCTCCGAAAGGTGGATGTCCGTGATTTTTCCCGATCAAATCTCAGGTGCCGTCTTCTCATCGCAATGATTCTTACAGATGACGAAGTCACCGAACCATGCTAAAGATCAAGATAGGGAAGGCAACGAACATGGCAACTTTTGATTGGTCACAATGTCCCGCCGTGGAAAGCATCCCTGGCAAGGTCAGTGGTGCGTGGGTTCTAAAGGGCACACGGATGCCGGTATCGGTCATCTTTGAAAATCTCGAAGCTGGCGCCAACATCAACGACATCATGGAATGGTATGACGGACTTGATCGCGAGCAGGTCAAGGCCGTTATTGAGTTTGCCGTTCGCAGTCTCGATAAACCCCCTGCTTACGCTTAGATGCGGGTTCTTTTCGATCAGGCGACGCCTGTTCCCCTCCGTGCTCACCTTGCTCAACATTTTTTTAGCACGGCCGCTCAGCAAGGATGGGATAAATTGAAAAATGGAGAGTCGTTAGCAGTGGCGGAAGGAGCTGGGTTTGATGTTTTGTTGACCACTGATAAGAATATGCGATATCAGCAGAACCTTGCGGGCCGTAAAATTGCCGTGGTAGTTCTTGGTTGTCAACAATGGCCACAACTGCGCCTCCACGTCCAGCGAGTTGTGGAAGCTGTTAACGCCGCTGCCCCGGGCAGTTATCTTGAGGTTGATATCCCGTCCGCCTAACCGCTTGCCGTGTCTCACAAAGGCGACGTTTCTGGAAAAGGCAGCTGGCCAAACTTGACGCGGCGCCCGAGTAAAACCAATCTCAAAGTTCCGGCACTTGCGGCAACCAATTCACCAGAGAACGTTCGCAAACGAATTTGAAATGGCCGTGTCTTTGGTCACCAGGGTGAGCTCCTCAAGCGTTGCTTGCGCGATCAACATTCGATCAAAGGGATCGCGATGGGCGGTAGTAAGTGCACCGGCGGCGAGCGCATGAAGGACGGATACAGAGAGCGTTTCGAATCCACATTCGACTAGGAGTTCCGGCAGACGTCGCACGGCGTCTCCGGCCTCCGGCAAGCGACCTAATCTCCATTTGGTCGCGATCTCCCAGGCGGAGGCACTACTGACAATAACGGTATTGGCGCGTTCAGTGATCGCAGCTCGCGCGCGCTCCGATAGATTCGGATCGTCGAACAACCACCAGAGTAATGCGTGAGTATCCAGCAGCAGGGTCATTGGTCCCAGGCTCGAAGCTCGTCCTCGGGGAGGTCATCGAAAAAAAGCGGGGTTAGACGACCGCGCGCCAAACCCGGACGGCGGCCACCCGGTTCGTCCAGCGGCACCAGCTTGGCGTAGGGCTTCCCACTTTTCGCGAGAATAATTTCCTCACCTGCATGGGCCCGGTCAACGAGGCGCGACAAGTGGGTTTTCGCTTCATGGATGTTTACGATTTCGGTCATCGCTGCTCACGATATAAACTTAGTCTAGTGACTTAGTCTATTCTCTGAGCCGTCTTCGATGCAACGCGAATTTCGGTTGAAGTCGCGAGGGCCTGACGCTTCGTCAGTTCTGCAATTAAGAACGGAGGATAGGTGGAGGTGGATGTCCCAGATTAGGCGCCAGATTAGGCGCGGCGAGGCTTGGCGCTTCGGAGGTCTTAAATTGGTTTAATTGACTTCAGGAAGGTGGATTCCCGATTTCCTGTTGGAAGGTATTGGAAGGTGGTTATGCCGCTATATGCGACGGAATATCGGATAAGGCACCCGCCAGGCGACGCTCGGCATACCAAAGATCATGGACGCTCTGCATGTTCAGCCAGATCTTCGGCCCGTTTGCGCACCATTTTCCAAGACGCACCGCCATTTCCGGTGAGACGGCGATTTCACCGGCCAGCAACCGATGCAAGGTCTGGCGTGAGACTCCTAATTCCTTGGCTGCGTCGGTGACCGATACATTCAACGCTGGCAAAACATCCTCGCGCAATATCTCGCCTGGATGTGTCGGACAACGAGAGATTCTTACTTTCGATTTTCCCATTTCGTGATGCTCCTAGTGGTACTGCTCCAGGTCAACGTTTCGCGCGTCCCCGGCCTTGAACTCAAAGGTAATTCTCCATGGTCCGTTAGCGGCCGCCGCCCATCGCAGCGGCTTTCCACGCAAACCATGAAAATTCCATCCCGGCACATTCATATCTTCGGGGCGTTCCGCTGAATTCAAGGCGTCCAGCAGTCTCAAGCAGCGTCTGTGCTGATCAATCCTTACTTTAGAACTTGCCCCAATTTCGAAGAGCTCTTTCTGCCCCTTGTGTCGCCAGGTTCGAATCATGAGTCATTGTGTCGCATGGTAGTTGACACGTTCAAGAGCGAAGAGAACCGGTTTTATTGAGTAGTGCCCGCGTAAAGCCTTCGGCCTGCTGCCTGTCCGCGCACCCAACGCCAACCGCGCCGCTCGGCAAGTTGGTGTAACCGTTGGGGCGCGCCGCTAAAGAGTTCGAAACGCGTTTGGAGCTGGGTCACCGTTTTGAACCACTCGCCCGGGGCCACACCGAGTACCGTGAGCAATCGAGGAATATGGTCCGGGATTGCACCACGCTTGTCTGATCGAATCACGCGCCCACTTGTATCTACCAGCTCGCAGTAGTCTTGGAGATTAAAGGGGATCCCCTGGCGGCCGTGTGCTTGTAATGCGCCGGCAAAAGGCAATAACGTTGGAATCGCATCGGCTTTTTCGGGGTCTCCAGAGCCGGGCTGTTTAGCCACCTCAAACAGCCGTTGTTGAATCGATGTGAAATCGGAATCCATGAGGGAATTCGCTATCCCTGCCCGAACCGGATTCAAGTCCACATAAGCCATTGCGGTCAGCAGGGCGGTTTCATCTAGCAACGCCTGGGATTTGAATCGACCCTCCCAGAAGCGACCAGTGCAATCGTCTTCTTGATTGGCTAACCGCGCCAGCCATTCATTCAAGCAGCGCATAAACCAACTCAAGTCACTTAGGCGAGCGGACCATCGCAGAATATCGCGGTCGAGCAGTGTGCGTTCCAACTCGGACAATACCTCCCGACGCAGAAAGCGCTGCGCATAGGACGGACCTGAGAACACTCGACACCAACGTTCAACAATATTGTGATTCGACCATTCCTTCGCGCGTTCCGGATCGATCCGGACCACCAAATGGTAATGATTGCTCATCAGCGCGTAGGCGCAGAGATCGATTGCGAAGGACTCCGTCAAAAGCCGCAATCGATCGAGCAACCAGGCGCGACGATGGCTAAAGGATTTGCCCGTGAACCTGTCCTCACCGCATAAAAATGCGCGGCGGACACAGCGAGCAATCACATGGTAGTAGGGCGTGTCCGAGACGGACACCAGAGTGGAGCGGGGTTTGGTCATCCTTGACCTCCTGATTGGGGTATTTAGAACGGCATCCTTGCCGGTGGCTTCAAGTTAATCGAGCGGCGGGGTAGGTGTCAATTTCGTGGATGTCCCACATTCTCCCATTCCCCCACATTCTCCCAGATTCTCCCCTTGGGCCCTTGGAACGACAGTCTCTAATCTCTACCATGGCATTGAATTTCGACAAGGACAGACAATGGAACAGCTAACTCGCATCACCCAAAATCCCATAGTGATGGGCGGAAAGGCCTGCATTCGAGGAATGCGAGTCACGGTCGGTATGGTCGTGGGTCAAATTGGATCGGGTCACAGCGTCGAAGAGGTGTTAGCCGACTACCCCTACCTTGAAAGAGAAGACGTTATGCAGGCGCTGCGCTACGCGGCGTGGCGATCTGAAGAACGCGAGATCATGTTAGCCACCGCGTGAAGCTGATCGTCGATATGAATCTGTCGCCACGCTGGGTGGACATGCTCGTCGGTGCCGGCTTCGAGGCCATGCATTGGTCTTTGCTCGGCGCGAATAATGCCGCTGATGCGGAGATCATGCTTTACGCCCGTACCCACGATTGGGTAGTGCTCACCAACGATCTGGATTTCAGCGCAATCCTCGCGGTGACCCACGGCAACAAACCAAGTGTTGTGCAAATCCGTGCTGATGATGTCAGCCCTGGTGCGATCGGTGCACAGATCATCGTCGCTTTGCGACAGATGTCCTCGGACTTGGACGAAGGCGCGTTGCTCACTGTTGATTCGAACCGCACGAGACTTCGTGTACTACCACTGCGGGCGCAGACCTAGCTCATCCTCCGGCTTGCCGATAGTCTCAAGGCAATCGCGCGGCGGGGCGGGTGTCAATTTGATGGGCGACCTTGATCCGCATCCCAGGGTTTGGCGCTTCGAAGGTCTTTAGATTGATTTCGGGAAGGTGGTTGTCCCTGATTCCTTCCCGGCGCTTCGTGCAATCCATGCGGTTACGGCCGCACGTGATCTCGGATTGACGGGTGGGGACGACTACGAGCTATGTTTTACCTTACCTTACCTTACCTTACCGGCGGCGGCACTGATCGCGTACGAAGCCGTGTTTCAGGGCGGGGCGGGTGCGAATTTCGTGGATGTCCCGGAATTGTCCCGCTTTCGTGGTTTCTAGACCGTCAATTCAAGGCGGCGTTCGATGCGTTCCATCCGCTGGTCATGGCGGTCCATTCGATTAGATAGCGACGCAAACAGTCCGAATAAGCTGGCTGCCTGCTCTTCAAGATGACCGACTCGTGTTTTTAATTCACGGAGATCGTCGCGCACCAGCTGCAGGTCATTCCTAATAGCCCGCAGGTGCTCAAGAACGATGTTTTCGAGTTCGCTCATGTCGGGAATGTACCACCGAAATTCGGCTCGG
>JANOVQ010000217.1:0-1883 GCA_031417495.1 Pseudomonadota bacterium
TGGCAGTTGGCGCAGACTTCCTTGTAGACCTTGTAGCCGCGCTGCAACTGGCCGCGGTCGAACTTGCCGAACGGCCCTTCGAAGCTGAAGCTGACGCTCTTGGCGTCCTTCTGGCCTTCGGCTGCGACCGCCGGAGCAACCAGCAGCATCAGGCCAGCCGCAATGCCGAGTGTCTTGAGCAATTTCATATCAGTTTCCCCCAAATCACTCAGCAGGCACGGCAGCGGGATTTTTCTTGGCCAGCACATCATCCGAGATCGAAGATGGCAGCGGCTTCGGGCTCTCCAGCAATCCCAGCAACGGCAGGATGATGAAGAAGTGCGCGAAATAGTAAGCCGTCAGAATGCGCGACCAGAACAAATATCCGCCTTCCGCCGGCTTCGAGCCGAGATAGCCCAACGCCACGCAGACCACGGCAAAGATCCAGAAGAAATACTTGAACACCGGACGGTAAGTCCCAGACCTCACCTTCGAGGTGTCTAGCCATGGCAGCACAAACAGGATGGCGATCGACGCAAAGAAGATCAGCACACCGAACAGCTTGTCGGGAATGGCGCGCAGGATCGCGTAGAACGGCAGGTAATACCATTCCGGAACGATGTGCGCGGGCGTCACCAGAGGATTTGCTTCCTGATAGTTGATGGCGTGGCCGAGATAGTTCGGGCTGAAATACACGAACGCCGCGTAAAGCATCATGAAAACCGCTATCGCGAAAACATCCTTCATCGTGTAGTAGGGATGGAACGGCAGGGTATCCTGATTGCCTTTCACCGAAACGCCGGTCGGGTTGTTGTTGCCCGGCACATGCAGCGCCCAGATGTGCAGGCCAACGAGGCCGGCCAGCACGAAGGGCAACAGATAGTGCAGCGAGAAGAAGCGGTTCAGCGTCGGGTTGTCGACGGAATAGCCGCCCCACAGCAGCGTGGTGATCGACTCGCCCACGAACGGAATGGCCGAGAACAGATTGGTGATGACCTTGGCGCCCCAGAAGCTCATCTGGCCCCATGGCAGCACATAACCCATGAAGGCAGTGGCCATCATAATGAGATAGATCAGTACACCGATCATCCACAGCACTTCGCGCGGCGCCTTGTACGAGCCATAATACATGCCGCGGAAAATATGGATGTAGACGGCGATGAAGAACATCGAGGCGCCATTGGCATGGAGGTAGCGCAGCATCCAGCCCGAGTTCACATCGCGCATGATATGCTCGACAGACGCAAAGGCCACACTGGCTTCGGGCGTATAATGCATCGCCAGCACGATACCGGTGACGAGCTGTACGACAAGCATGACAGCGAGAATGCCGCCGAAGGTCCACCAGTAATTCAGGTTCTTAGGTGTCGGAAAGTCCAGCGCCTGGCCCTGTACCATTTCCATGATCGGGAGACGTTCGTGCATCCACTTTCCAAAAGCTGTCGTAGGCTTGTAATTCGAGGGTCCGCTCATGAGGATTGTCCTTCTTAACCGATGCGGATCTTGGTGTCGGTGAGGTAGGCGTATTTGGGGACCGCAAGATTCTCCGGGGCCGGACCCTTGCGGATGCGGCCTGCGGTATCGTAGTTCGAGCCGTGGCACGGGCAGAACCAGCCACCGATTTTCGCCGAACCTTCGACCACCGCAAATTCCTTGAGCGGGTTATCGCCCTGCGGCACGCAACCGAGATGTGTGCACACGCCCATCATCACCAGAAACGCTTCGTGTCCGGCGATGGTGTGATTGTCGTCCGAGGCGGGCGCATCGGACTTGGCATTTTCGCTGCGCGCCAGGGGGTCCTTCAAGTCCGACATCGGCACGGCCTTCGCCGCTTCGATTTCCTTGGCCGAGCGGTTCCGGATAATCACCGGATTGCCGCGCCACTTGATGATGATTTCCTGGCC
>JANOVQ010000218.1:0-22782 GCA_031417495.1 Pseudomonadota bacterium
GACCGTGGTAAAAGTAGTCAACAAAATCAACGGCAACGCGATACCGTCGATTCCGAGATGGTAGTAAATCTTCCATGCTTCGATCCACGCCAGGCGTTCGGTGAACTGCATGGCCGCCGTGGTGGCGTCGAAATTCTGATAGAGCATCAGTGAAAGCGCGAAAGTGATCACTGCAATGATCAACGCATCCTGTTTAACCGGACGCGCTAACACCCGACTGCCGGCAAAGATCACCCACAGCCCCCCGATGATCGGAAACCAGATACACAGACTTAGGTAGGGGAGTTCAGAGTACATAGTCGCTTATCGAACCCAGGGGTGGCGGTAAATGGGTAGGCTTCATACGAACAGGTGATGCACGAACACGCCTAGCAGCGCCAGCAGGCCAATGATCATGGCGAAAGCGTAGTGATACAGATAACCGGATTGCACTGTGCGCAGCGTGCCGGAAAGCCAGCCCACCAGCCGCGCCGAACCATTCACCAGCAAGCCATCGATCACCGCGACGTCTCCGAAGCGCCACAGCGCGCCCCCGGTGCCACGCGCGCCGCCCGCGAAGAACCATTCGTTGAAACGATCAAAACCGTATTTATTCAGGAGCAAGGTATGCAGCGGTTTAAAGGCATTCGCAAGGGTAGCTGGTAATGCCGGTTGCTTGAGATAGAGGAACCAGGCGACGACCACGCCAGACATCGCGAGCCAGAACGGCGGCTGCTGCAGGCCGTGCGCGATGAACGGCAGTACGCCATGAAAATGTTCGGCCATGTGATGCAGCACATTGTGTTCGGGGCGCACCAGAATGCTGGCCCCGAAATAATCGCCGAAAACCATCGGACCGACACCGATCACCCCTGCCACCAAAGAGGGTACGGCGAGCGCGACCAGCGGCACCCACACCACGGCGGGGGATTCGTGCAGATGTTCCAGGGTGTGGTGATCCATCCGCGGCTTGCCATGGAACACCATGAACACCAGTCGGAACGAATACAGCGCCGTGATGAACACGCCACTCAAACAGGCCCAATACCCCCATTGCGCGCCTGGCGTCTGCGAGAGTTGCACCGCTTCAATGATCGCGTCTTTTGAGAAAAAGCCGGCGGTACCCGGAAAACCGATCAAGGCAAGCGAGCCGATGAGCGACGTGATCCACGTAATGGGCATATAGCGCCACAGACCGCCCATCTTGCGCATGTCCTGCTCGTGATGCATGCCGATGATGACTGACCCCGCCGCCAGGAACAGCAGGGCCTTGAAGAAGGCGTGCGTGAACAGATGAAAGATTCCGGCAGCATAGGCGGACGCACCAAGCGCGACCGTCATGTAGCCGAGCTGCGACAAAGTCGAATAGGCGACCACCCGCTTGATGTCGTTTTGCACGAGACCGAGCAGCCCCATAAAGAACGCGGTGGTCGCGCCGATCAGCAAGACCACCGATAACGCGGTGGTGGACAACTCAAACAACGGCGACATCCGGGCCACCATGAAAATTCCCGCCGTGACCATGGTGGCCGCGTGAATCAAGGCCGAGATAGGCGTTGGACCTTCCATCGAATCCGGCAGCCACACATGCAACGGCACTTGCGCAGACTTGCCCATTGCCCCCACAAACAGGCACAGACAGGTGAACGTCAGGAGTGACCATTGCTGGCCAGCCCACACGCTGATGGTTGTATCGGCGAGGGCCGGCGCACGCGCGAACACCTGCGCATAATCGAGGCTACCGAAATACATCAGCACTGACGCAATGCCGAGTAGAAAGCCGAAGTCACCGACCCGGTTCACCAGGAAGGCCTTGAGATTGGCGTAGATCGCGGTCTCGCGTTTGAACCAGAAACCGATCAGCAGGTAAGACACCAGCCCTACCGCTTCCCAGCCGAAGAACAACTGTAAGAAGTTGTTCGACATTACCAGCATGAGCATGCTGAAGGTGAACAGCGAGATGTAAGAGAAGAAGCGCTCATAGCCCGGGTCGTCGTGCATATAGCCGATGGTGTAGATGTGCACCATCCAGGACACGAAAGTTACGACTACCATCATGGTAACGGTGAGCTGGTCGATCAGAAATCCAATCTGAAAATTCACGCCGCCGCTGTCCAACCACGTATACAGCGCCACATTGAGCGGCGTCACGCCCTTGAAAATAATCTCGCGGAAGACCCAGCACGAGAGCACGAACGACACGCCGACGCTCAAAGTGGTTACCCAGTGCGCGCCACGGCGGCCCACCAGGCGCGCGAACAAGCCAGCGGCGATAGCGCCGGCTAGCGGCGCCAGCACGATGACCAGACACAGTTCCTTCACGCGTAAATCTCGCTTTTTCTCATACCGATTGCAGACCCTGTCATGTCATCTCGCCGCGGTTCATCAGCCGCGCAAGGTGCTGATGTCATCAACATTGATCGAACTCCGATTGCGGAACAGCACCACCAAAATGGCGAGCCCAATTGCCGATTCGGCCGCGGCCACCGTCAAGATAAAAAACACGAAGACCTGGCCGCTGATGTCCTGATTGAAATGCGAGAACGCGATAAAATTAAGGTTCACCGCCAGCAGCATGAGTTCGATACACATCAAGAGCACAATGATGTTTTTGCGGTTGATAAAAATTCCCGCCACGCTCACACAGAACAGAATCGCGCCCACCACGAGAAAATCCGCTAGTGCCAGCATGCCGACCTCCCGCCGCTCATTGCTCGGCCTCGGTGGCGTCGTCGGCGCGCTCGTCCGGCCGCTCGGCTGCCATTTTGACCAGGCGCACGCGATCACCCCGCACCACTCGCACCTGCCGCTCAGGGTGCGGCGCCTTGGTTTGGCGCGTGGTCCGCAAAGTCAGCGCAATCGCCGCAATAATCGCAACTAACAAAATCACTGCCGCCACTTCAAACGGCAGCACGTATTGGGTATACAACACGCGGCCGAGCTGTGCGGTGTTGTTGTAATCGGCGGCCGCTGCCAGCGGCGCCGGTACCTCGTTTAAACCGAATTGCTGATGACCAACGACGAGCCAGATGGCGATGAGCATGAGCACCGCGACGATGCCCGCGATCGGCAGATAGGTCGCGAAGCCCTCGCGCAGCACTGCGATATTGATATCCAGCATCATCACCACAAACAAGAAGAGCACCATCACCGCGCCGACATAGACCAGCACCAGCGCGATGGCCAGAAACTCCGCTTCGAGGAGCATCCACAAGCCGGCGCTGGCAAAAAATGCCACGACCAGGAAGAGCGCCGCGTGCACGGGGTTACGGGCGGTGATCACCATCGTCGCCGCAAACAGCAGACCGGCGGCGAAAGCGTAGAAGACAAGTTGCTCGAACATGCGCTGCGATTATTTCTTTTTCGGGCTAACGGTACGCGGCTTCAGCGGCGCGGTCGGCCGCGATCTGCGCCTCGAAACGATCGCCAATGGCGAGTAGCTTCTCTTTGGTCATCAGGAGATCGCTCCGCTGCTCGCCGTGGTACTCAAAATGGCGTGTTTCGACGATGGAATCGACCGGGCAGGATTCTTCGCAGAATCCGCAGAAAATGCATTTGGAAAGATCGATGTCATAGCGCGTGGTGCGGCGAGTTCCGTCCTCACGCGGTTCCGATTCGATGGTGATCGCGAGCGCCGGACAGACCGCCTCACACAGTTTGCAGGCGATACACCGCTCTTCGCCGTTGGCATAGCGCCGCAACGCGTGCAGGCCGCGGAAGCGCGGTGACTGGGGCGTCTTCTCCTCCGGGTACTGCACCGTAATCTTGCGTGCAAAAAGGTAACGGCCGGTCAAGCGCATGCCCTTGATGAGCTCGAACAGGGTCAAACTTTTGAAGTAACTGACGACGGCATTCATGATCAGGCTCCCGCGCCAGGGGTGTTGAACCACGGCGGCACTTTGAGAACAACCAGAGTTGCCACAACCACGATCCAAACAATGGTGATCGGCAGAAACACCTTCCAACCGAGGCGCATGATCTGGTCGTAACGGTAGCGCGGGAAGGTCGCTCGAAACCACAGGAATAAAAACAGGAACAGTGAAAGTTTAAAAACGAACCAATGGAACCCATCGCCGAGTAAGGTGCCGAGCACCGGCAGCTGCGTCCACGCGGCGGGCAGCGGCGACATCCAGCCGCCGAAAAACAGCACCGCGGTGAGCCCCGAAATCAAAATCATGTTGGCATATTCGGCGAGGAAGAACAGCGCAAACCCCATGCCGGCGTATTCGACATGGAAACCAGCGACAATTTCGGACTCCCCTTCACTCACATCGAACGGGGCACGGTTGGTTTCAGCCACCCCCGAGATGAAGTAGATCAGAAACAGCGGGAACAGCGGTAACCAAAACCAGGTGAATAGGTTGCCACGCTGGGCCTCGATAATCGCCCCCAGGTTCAGACTGCCGGCGGCAACCAGCACGCCGACCAGCGCGAAGCCCATCGGGATTTCGTAGCTGACGATCTGCGCGGCAGAGCGCATCGCCCCCAGAAACGCGTACTTCGAATTTGAGGCCCAGCCGGCGATGATAATGCCGTACACCCCGAGCGAGGTGAGCGCCAGGATATACAACAGCCCGGCGTTGATATTGGTGAGCACCATCTCGCTGCCAAACGGGACCACTGCCCACGCCGCGAGTGCAGGTGCCAAGGCGACGATTGGTGCAAGCAAAAACAAAATTTTGTCCGCACCTGTCGGGATAATCATTTCCTTCATCAACAGTTTGAAGGCGTCCGCGATCGGCTGGCCGAAACCGCCGAGCATTTTGATCCCGAAGAAGGTGACGCGGTTGGGCCCGAGCCGCACCTGCATGTAACCGATCACCTTGCGTTCCAACAACGTGACATAGGCCACACAGCCCATCAACGGCACCAGAATGATCACAATTTTGAGCAGGATGATCGTAACCGTGACCAGCAGCCCCGGTAAACCAAGTGTGTGCCCTAAAAATTGCTGGAGAAATTCAGTCACGGTTCGACCCGGCGGCTTGCACGGTGACGGTAGCGCTTGCCGCAAGCTGGGCTGCGAGCTCGGTGGCGGCATAGATGAGGCAGCTCTGGGCGGGCACGCTCGCATCGCTGCGCACGGTGGCAGTCGCCCGCGTGGCCCCGACCAGCACCTGAACTTGCGCGCCATCAACCAAACCCAGCTCGGCCAGGGTCGCGGCCGCGAGATGGACATGCGGATCACCGGCCTGTGGCATCAATTGCAGCGCACCCGCGCGACGGACCAACGCATCGGCACGATAAAGTGGCACCGGCGTGATGCGTTCCAGGCCGACCAGCGGTGCGCTCGCGGCGCTTACAGCTAACGGATAAACCGCGCTGCTGACAGTGAGCGGGCCACACAGATTTTGCAGTTCGCGGGTCACATCGCGGCAGGTCACTGCTTCGAAGCCCGCCAGTCCGCGCTGCTCACCCACCGCGCGCAAAATTTTCCAGGCTGCGCGCGCGCTGCCGGGCGGCTTGACTGCCGCGGTGAATTCCTGCCATTGCCCCAGTGCGTTCACGTAACTGCCTTCGTTCTCGGCGAAGCTTGCAATCGGCAGCAACAGGTGGCACACCGCTTCAAGATCGGGTGCCGCGAATGGCGTCAGCGCGACCACAAACTTCGCCGCCTGCAAGGTCGCACGCGCCGCGACTGGATCGGCACAATCTGCGCTGGGCTCGATGCCCAGCAGCAAGTAGGCCGCTTGCGGCGTACTCAGTAGTTGGTGTGCGTTTTGGCCCGGTACACCCTGCGCCACGCCTGCGGGCCCACGGTGGGGCACCGCGCCGGCTAACCATGCACCGGCTGCGTTGGCGCCTTCAGTGAGTACACCCAAGCGCGCGTGGCAGCGGTTAGCCAGCGCCGAGAGCAACCCGAGCAACGCGGCGCGCTGCGGATGAGTCTGCACGCGACTGCCCGCGATCACGTGCATGCGCTGGCGCCCTTCCATCAGCTCGGCGATTTCGCGGATCGTTGTGGGCTCAGAGGATTGACCAGGCGACTTGGATTCGCCAGTGACGGCGGCACACGCCTGGGCCAGGTCATCGAGGACCGCCAGCCACCCGCTCGGCGCAACCGTCAGACGCGCCGCGAGCTCGAAATTATATTCCTGGGTAAGCGAATCAATCACGACTACCGCTGCGCCCCGCAGCGCTGCTTTGCGAATACGGTGATTGATCAGCGGTTGATCGTGGCGCGGATAACCGCCCACGATCAACACGGCATCCGCTTGTTCGAGTTCGGCAAGCGAAGCGCCCAGGCCGGGGAATAGCGGTTCATGCGCATCGCCCGCAAAATCCTGCTGGCGTAGACGGTGCTCGATATGCTGACTGCCAAGACCGCGTACCAGCCGTTGCAGCAGCAGAAATTCTTCACAGGTAGACGACGGCGAAGCCAGCGCGCTGATCGACCCTGCAGCATCCGTGAGCGCGGTGCCTAACGTACTGAACGCAGTCTCCCAATCACACTCGCGCCACTGACCGTGTTCTTTAATGCGTGGCGTGAACAGGCGATCAGGACTCGTCAGTCCCTGGTAGCTGTAGCGATCACGATCCGCAATCCAGGTTTCATTGGCGGTTTCGTTTTCCTTCGGGACCACTCTTTTGACGACTTGCCCCTTGGCGTGCACGTGCACATTCGAGCCGACGCAGTCGTGCGGCGCGATCGAATCGAACTGGCGTAACTCCCAGGCCCGTGCGGAATAGCGATAGGGCTTGGAAGTCAGCGCACCGACCGGGCACAGATCAATCACATTGCCGGACAATTCGGAGGTCATCGCCTGTGCGACGTAAGTGCCGATCTCCATATGCTCGCCGCGCCCGGTCGCCCCGAGTTCGCGCAAACCCGCCACTTCTTCACCGAACCGCACACAGCGCGTGCAGTGGATGCAGCGCGTCATGTCCGTTTGCACCAGCGGGCCGATGTTTTTGTCGCGCACGACCCGTTTGCGCTCTGTGAACTGCGACACCGCGCTGCCATAACCGAGCGCTAAATCCTGCAATTCGCACTCGCCCCCCTGATCGCAAATCGGACAGTCGAGCGGATGATTGATCAGCAGGAATTCCATGGTCGCCTGCTGCGCGGAGACGGCCTTCACCGATTTGGTAAAGACCTTCATGCCATCCATTACCGGGGTGGCACACGCAGGTTGTGGTTTCGGCGCGCGCTCGACTTCGACCAAACACATCCGGCAATTAGCGGCGACGCTGAGCTTCTTGTGATAACAGAAGCGCGGAATATAGATCCCTGCGGCATCGGTCACGTCCATCAGCATCGCACCCTTGCGGGCCTGCAGCGCTTGGCCATCGACTTCGATGGACACCAAGTCCTCCACTTTCGGGGTATCGGCAAGCGTCGCGCTCATGGCTTTAAGGTCGCTCTCAAGTCGATTAACAAAGTGGCGGAGCGCTACGCCGCGGTGGCGTGCGCTGGCGCGAAAGGGCTGCGACCGTGTTGGATATAGTGTTCGAACTCCGGGCGAAATTGCTTCACAAAGCTCCGCACCGGCATCGCCGCCGCATCGCCCAAGGCGCAGATAGTGCGGCCTTCAATTTTGGACGCGACATTATCGAGCCGGTCGAGATCGGCCATCTCTCCTTCACCCTCGATGATGCGGCAGAGCATGCGGTATAACCAGCCGGTGCCTTCGCGACACGGCGTGCACTGGCCGCAGGATTCGGCGTAATAGAAGCGCGAAATTCGACGCAGTACCTGGACCATATCGGTGGTGTCGTCCATCACGACCACAGCGCCGGAACCCAGCATCGAACCGGCTTTGGAGATGGAGTCGTAATCCATGTCCAGTTCCAACATCACGTGTGCGGGGAGCACGGGGACCGACGAGCCGCCAGGAATCACTGCCTTCAATGGCCGCCCATCGCGCATACCGCCCGCCAACGCTAACAGCGTTTTGAACGGGGTCCCGAGCGGGATCTCGAAATTGCCAGGACGCGCGACGTGGCCACTGACCGAGAAAATCTTGGTGCCGAGATTATTCGGCTTGCCGTAGCTCGCGAACCATTCGGCGCCATTGCGCAGAATCGAGGGCACCGAGGCGAACGACTCGGTGTTATTGATGGTGGTCGGTTTGCCATAGAGCCCGAACGTGGCAGGAAACGGCGGTTTGAAACGCGGCAGGCCCTTTTTGCCTTCGAGCGACTCGAGCAGCGCGGTTTCTTCACCGCAGATATACGCCCCGGCGCCGAGATGATCGTACAAGTCGAAATCCACGCCTGAACCCAGAATATTCTTGCCGAGATAGCCTGCGGCGTAAGCATCCTTGAGGGCCGCGACGAAATTGCGGTAGGGTTCGTCCATGAATTCGCCGCGCAGGTAGTTGTAACCCACGGTGGCCCCAATCGCATAGCCCGCGATTGCCATGCCTTCGACCAAGGCGTGCGGATTGAAACGCAGGATGTCACGGTCTTTGCAGGTACCGGGCTCGCTCTCGTCCGAATTACACACCACGTACTTCTGGATGCCGGGGGTCTTCGGCATGAAGCTCCATTTCACGCCGGTCGGAAAACCTGCGCCGCCGCGTCCCCGCAGGCCGGCGGTTTTGACAATTTCGATCACTTCATTTTGCGGCGTCTTCTCGCGCAAAATCTTGTCCCACGCCGTGTAGCCGCCAAGCTTACGATAGGTCGCCAGCGAGGCCGGCTCAGGCTGCCCGAGCGTCGCGAAGCAGGTGAGATTGAGCGGAATGCTATCTGGATCAGTATTCACGACAGGCGCGCCAATATTTCATCGACCTTGTCCGGCGTCAGGTGTTCGTAATAGACATGATCAATCATCAGCATTGGCGCGCCACAGCAGGCGGCCAGGCACTCTTCTTCCTGCTTCAAATAAAATTTTCCGTCAGCAGTCGATTCGCCCACTTTAATATTCAGTTTCTTCTCTACATGCGTTAGCAGGGCTTCACCGCCGCGCAGCATGCACGAGATATTGGTGCACACCGAAATACTGTGGTGCCCCACCTTTTTAGTCTCGAACATGGAATAGAAACTGGCCACCTCATATACCGCGATGCGCGGTAGTCTGAGGTACGCCGCGACCGCATCCATCAGCTCGGTGGTGAGATAGCCGTGATTCTCGTGCTGGACTTCCCGCAGCGCTGCCAAGACCGCAGATTGCTTCTGCTCGGGCGGGTACTTGGCGAGCCATTCGTCGATCACTGCGCAGGCGTGGGCCGACAGCAGGTTAGTTTCTGGAGTCTGCATAGGCGTCCGTTCCCGCTATCGATCAATCTCGCCGAACACGACGTCCATAGTGCCGATGATCGCCACTACGTCCGCCAGCATATGTCCCTGCACCATCTCATTCATGGCCGAAAGATGCGCAAAGCCGGGCGCGCGGGCTTTCAAACGATAGGGCTTATTCGCGCCGTCCGAGACCAGAAAAATCCCGAACTCCCCCTTCGGATGCTCCACCGCTGCATAAACCTCACCAGCTGGCACACAGTAACCCTCGGTAAAGAGTTTGAAATGATGAATCAAGGATTCCATATCGCCTTTCATCTCGCTGCGCGAGGGAGGGGCGAGCTTATGATCATCCACAATCACCGGGCCAGGGTGCTGGCGCAGCCATTGCACACATTGCTTGAGCAAGCGTGCCGACTGCCGCATTTCTTCCATCCGCACCAGGTAGCGGTCGTAGCAGTCGCCATTGACCCCTACCGGGATATCGAAATCCAGATCTGCATACACTTCGTACGGCTGCTTTTTGCGCAAATCCCAGGCCACGCCGGAGCCCCGCAACATGGGGCCGGTGAAGCCAAGCGCTAACGCCCGTTCGGGTGTGACGATGCCGATATCGACGGTGCGCTGTTTCCAAATCCGGTTGTCGGTCAGTAAGGTCTCGTATTCATCGACGCAGGCCGGGAAGCGATCCGCGAAATCATCGACAAAATCGAGCAGCGAGCCCTGACGACTGCTGTTCAGTGACTGTGCTTCTTTTTCACTACGCCATTTCGAGACCAGATACTGCGGCATGCGATCCGGCAGATCGCGATAGACGCCGCCCGGTCGGTAATAGGTGGCATGCATGCGCGTGCCAGAGACGGCTTCGTAACAGTCCATCAAATCTTCGCGTTCGCGGAAGCAGTACAGGAACACCGTCATCGCGCCAATGTCGAGACCGTGTGCACCCAACCACATCAGGTGATTCAGAATGCGCGTCATCTCATCGAACATCACCCGAATGTACTGCGCGCGAATTGGCGGCGTGATGCCGAGCAGGCGTTCGATCGCCATCACATAGGCGTGCTCGTTACACATCATGGAAACGTAATCGAGACGGTCCATGTAACCGATGCTTTGGTTGAACGGCTTGCTTTCGGCGAGCTTCTCGGTCCCTCGGTGCAATAGGCCGATATGCGGATCGGCGCGCTCGATCACTTCGCCATCCATTTCCAGCACCAGCCGCAATACCCCATGGGCCGCTGGGTGCTGCGGACCAAAATTCAAAGTCATGTTGCGGATTTCAGGCACTGGGAGTTCGCTATTCTGAGGCGTCGTGCTTAGTGCGCCGTCCCCGGGGCGCGTCCGTCGTCGCGAATCACCCGGGGCACGAGCACACGCGGTTCGATCGACACTGGTTGGTAGACCACGCGCTTTTTGGCTGGGTCGTAACGCACTTCGACATAGCCTTCGAGTGGGAAATCCTTGCGGAAAGGATGACCGATAAAACCATAGTCGGTCAGAATGCGCCGCAGATCGGGATGTCCCTCAAAAAGAATCCCGAAGAGATCGAAGGCTTCACGTTCATACCAATCGGCCACTGGCCATATTTCCACCAGCGAACCCAATCTCGGCGAGGCTTCACTCAGCAAGGCTTTCACTCTTACCCGCTGGTTCAAGGCCACGGACAGCAATTGGTAAACGACCCCGAAGCGGCTGCTCGCGGTACGCACGGTGGTGGACTCGGGAGCACTCTCCTGAGCACCACTCACCGCGCGACTGAAGCCCGAGGACGTCGCGCTCTGGGTCACCCAATCCGCCTGACCGTAGGTACTGTAATCCACCCCGGAAAGATCGCTGAGCTGCTCGAACTGCAGACCTGGCGTGTCGCGCAGCAAGGTCGCGACGCGCTGAATTTCGCTGGCCTCCACCGTCAAGGTGAGTTCGCCAAAGGCTTCTTCCACGGCGAGCAGCGCACGGCCGAGCGTTGCGCTAAGCAATGCATTCAGTGCCTCGGCTCTACGGTGGTTCATGCTGGGGCAGGTTTCAGCGGCTGATCGTATTCGTGCGTTTGATTTTTTCCTGCAACTGGATCACCCCGAAGAGTAGCGCTTCGGCGGTGGGTGGGCATCCAGGCACGTACACATCGACCGGCACAATGCGATCACAACCTCGCGTCACAGAATAAGAATAATGGTAGTAGCCACCGCCATTGGCGCAGGAGCCCATGGAGATCACCCACTTCGGCTCGGTCATTTGGTCGTAAACCTTGCGCAGCGCCGGCGCCATTTTATTGACCAAGGTACCCGCCACGATCATCACATCCGATTGGCGGGGGCTGGGTCGAAAGACGATCCCGAAGCGATCCAAGTCATAGCGAGAGGCACCGGCGTGCATCATTTCCACTGCGCAGCAGGCGAGACCGAAGGTCATTGGCCACAGCGAACCCGTGCGCGCCCAGTTCACCACGTTATCAATGCTGGTGGTGACGAAGCCGCGCTCCGCCATCTCGTTCATTCCCATTCGAGGGCACCCTTTCGCCATTCGTAAATGAAGCCAACCACCAGCACGGCGAGAAAGATCATCATGGCGAAAAAGCCATACAGCCCGATTTCGTCCAGCACGACGGCCCACGGGAAAAAGAAGGCAATTTCAAGATCGAACAGAATGAACAGAATCGCGACTAAGTAGTAGCGCACATCAAACTTCATGCGGGCGTCTTCGAACGCGTCAAACCCGCATTCGTAGGGCGCAGACTTCTCGGGGTCGGGTTTGTACACGCGCAGCAAGTGGCCGAGCCCGAAGCTCGCCCCCAGGGAAACTACGCCAACGGCCGCGCCAACGCCCAGGAACATCAGAATCGGCAGATAAAGCTCTAGCAAGATTTCATCCTGTTGCGCTGCATGCGTCGCAAACGCTTCGCGACCCTACCCCAATGAAGTGCACCGACTGAAGACCAATATCAAGCAGAGATTCGTAATGGTGCCGACGATGAGACTCGAACTCACACGGGTTTCCCCACCACCCCCTCAAGATGGCGTGTCTACCAATTTCACCACGTCGGCTGCACAAACAAACTTCGCCACGCCCGCCTTCAGTTCGCCGCGAATGATACGCGAGCTCTGCTTAAAAAGCGCCGTGCCGATTCAGCTTTTTTTTACTTCACGTCGAACTCGCCAGCCTGTTCGCAGGTGCGCGCGAACCCTCAGGGTTTAGGCGCTGGAATTTGCGGAACATCGGTGGCTGCACGCGGAGGGATCACGGCAGGTGTTGGCACCGGGTTCGATTCGCTTGGCAGGGACGCGCCGCCAGGCGGTTGGGTAGTCGGCCTGTTCACTTGCTGCTCTAACTGCTGACCGATACTCACCGGGGCCGCCTGTTGGGTTGCGAGATAGGCCAACAACAAACAGTTGCCGAAGAAAATTGCCGCGAGAATGGACGTGGTCCGCGATAAAAACGAAGCCGAGCCTTGCGCGCCGAACACGGTGCCCGAAGCACCGCCACCGAACGCCGCGCCAGCGGTCGCGCCGCGTCCTTGTTGCAGCAGAATGATCGCAATCAGCGAAATCGCGATCAGAATATGGACGACCAAGAGGATGGTTTGCAGCATGATGTCTCTCCAAAAATAACTAGGCTAGCGGGCAGTCAGGGCTGCCCATCGGCCGGATAAGCGTTAGCGCAAACTGCGGCGGCCGCGGCGATGATCGCGCAAAAATCTTCGGCATTGAGCGCAGCCCCGCCGATCAACCCACCATCAATATCTTGCATCGCAAACAGCTCTGCCGCGTTGCCCGGCTTCACACTCCCGCCGTACAGCACGCGCACCTGGCGCCCTAGTGCCGGTTGAATGCCGGCCAAAATCTCGCGAATCTGCGCGTGTACCGCTTGGGCCTGAGCGGGTGCGGCAGTTTCGCCAGTGCCAATCGCCCACACGGGTTCGTAAGCCAGCACGCTGCCGGCAAGCAATTCGGCGGCGTCGCTGCGCGCGCAGACCGGCGCTAATTGGGCCGCGATCACCTCCGCAGTGCCGCCGGCTTGGCGCTCGGCCAGGGTCTCGCCTACACATAAGACCGGGAGGAGACCGGCGGCACGCGCTTGCGCGAGCTTCGCGGTGACCTGGTGCGGCGATTCGGCAAACAGCTGCCGACGCTCGGAATGGCCGACCAGCACATAACGACAACCAAGCTCGACCAACATCGCCACCGAGACCTCGCCGGTATAGGCGCCTTGCGTATACTCGCTCACCGTCTGCGCGCCATAACCGACGGCACTCCCCGCGAGGACAGTGGCCACGGCAGGCAACATGACAAAGGGCGGACAAACCCCGATTTCCACCGCGGGAAACTCCGCGGCACGCGCCGCGATCACGCCCGCCAACGTCCGTGCGCTGGCCTGATTGCCATGCATCTTCCAATTTCCGATCACGAGGGGAGTGCGCATGGGAGAACTGTAGAAATGCCGTGGGCTTCAGGGGCCGGCAAGCTTAGCGGTCCCCTCCCCCCAGATCAATCAATGCGCATCATCCACCCCGCGCCGCGCGTGGCTGAGGATCAACGACGGCGCGCGGGGGATGGCGCAGGGCGCGGACGCGGTGGCGGATTGTGCGAAGTTCGTGCTGGCCTGGTCGGTGGGAGTGCCGCCGTCTCTGCGCCCGGCGCAACAAGGCCGACGGCCTGATAGAGCGCGCGCAGATCTGCGCCTTCAACTGGCGCGAAGCGTCCAGCCGGCAAGCGCCGTGGGAGCTCGAGATTGCCGAAGCGCACGCGAATCAACCGGCTAACCGTCAAGCCCTGCGATTCCCACAACCGACGAACTTCCCGATTACGGCCAGTTTTGAGGCGACAAATAAACCATTCGTTGAGGCCCGTCGAGGGTTGGCGTTCAATCTCATCGAACGCCAGGCGCTCACCATTGATCTCGAGGCCGCTGTGCAGACGGGACAGCGTTTCATCATCGGCCTTACCGAAAATGCGCACCGCGTATTCGCGGGTAATTTGATGACTGGGATGCATGAGCCGATGCGCGAGTTCACCATCAGTGGTAAATAACAACAGCCCCGCGGTATTGAAATCCAGGCGGCCGACAGCGATGAGTTGGCGCGCGAGCGCGCGCGGCAGCAGTTCAAACACCGTCGGACGTTGTTCTGGATCGCGCCGCGTACACACCGTACCCGCAGGTTTGTGCAGCAGCAAAACCTGTGCGGTCACGACGCGGGTTTCGGTGTGTAAGGACTTGCCGTCGAGGGCTACCGCTTGCGCAGGTCGAATGCGCTGGCCCAGCACCGCCACCTTGCCATCGACGGTGAGGCGACCGGCGGTAATCCACTCTTCGATCGCGCGCCGCGACCCGAGCCCCATCCGCGCGAGGGTTTTTTGAATCCGCTCGGCCGGCACCGTCGCGACCGCGGCCGCAGCGGGCTTGCGCGGTGGCGGCCTACGCCGCTGAGTGGTCATCGGCGTCCACCTCTGGTGCCGACTCTGCGAGATCTGCTCGCTCAGCGTACGGCGCTTCAGCGCTGCGCAGCGCATCTGAATAGTCGGCGTCGGCGCACACCAGGTCGGCCTCGAGATCCGCCAGCGCCTCTTCGGAAGGGGCATCCCCCTCGCCCACCGGCTCACGTTCAAACTGGACGCCGGTTTCGGCGAACAAATCGGCATTCACGTCGTCGAAATCTCGCAACTCGGCGAGTGTCGGCAACGAGTCGAGTCCGTGCAAGTTGAAGTATTCGAGAAACTGGCGGGTGGTTGCATAGATTGCGGGCCGTCCTGGTACATCGCGATGCCCGACAATTTTGACCCATTCGCGATCATGCAAGGTTTTAATGATCCCGGTACTCACCGCGACCCCTCGGATATCCTCGATCTCGCCACGCGTGATCGGCTGGCGATACGCGATGATGGCCAACGTCTCGAGCAAAGCGCGCGAATAGCGCGGCTTGCGCTCTTCCCACAGACGATTCACCCACTCCGCGAACTGCGCGCAGGTCTGGAAGCGATAGCCGCCCGCGACTTCGACCAACTCCACGCCGTGGCCGGCGAAGTCTTGGCGCAATTCGCCGAGTGCAGACTCCACCTCGGCGCGCGTTGGCGCAACCTGTTCGAGCGCGGCAAAAATGGCGACTAGGCGCTCCAACGGAACTGGCGCATCGGCCGCCATGATGGCGGCTTCGAGAATCGGTTTCAGGGCAATCGCGTGCATGAAAATCCTGCGCCTCAGGGGGCCCGCTTAACGTAGATGGGGGCGGTTTCATCGTTCTGCACTAATTCGATGAGACGTTGCCGCAACAGCTCAAGAATGGCCAGTAAGGACACCACCACGCCGGCCTTACCTTCCTCCGGCGTGAAAAGTTCGCTAAAGGCCGTGAAGCGGTCGGGCACGACACGCTCGAGCACCAGCGACATGCGTTCGCGCACCGACAGAGGTTCGCGCTGAATCGAGTGTTCGGAAAACAGCGCCGCACGGCGCAGTACAGCGCGAAATGAGGCGAGCATTGCATCCAGACTCACCATGGGTGCCAATGTGCGTGTTTGGCGGTCCTCGAAGGCCACGACCACCCGATGCAGTTCGCGTTCGAGCCGCGGCAGCGCATCAATATCCTCTGCCGCGCGCTTGTAGCGCTCGTACTCCTGCAAGCGCCGCACGAGCTCGGCCCGTGGATCCGCTTCTTCCTGGCTCAAAGTGGGCGGCTGCGGCAACAGCATGCGCGACTTGATCTCGGCCAACACTGCCGCCATCAACAGATATTCCGCCGCGAGTTCGAGTTTCATGCCCTGCATCATTTCGATGTAGTCCATGTATTGCTCGGTGATGCGCGCGATGGGGATGTCGAGAATGTCGAGGTTCTGGCGCTTGATCAGATAGAGCAGCAGATCGAGCGGTCCCTCGAAAGCTTCCAGAAAAACTTCCAGGGCATCGGGCGGAATATAGAGATCCTTCGGCGGTCCAGTCATCCGCGTCCCCATCACAAGCGCGAAAGGCATTTCCTCCTGCATTGGCCCAACGACGGGTTCGAGGTTCATCGTCTAGCGGTAGATCAAGTTCATGGCTTGCCGAACTTCGTCCAAGGTCTCGCGCGCCACACTGCGTGCCGCCTCGCATCCTTCATCGATGATCGCGCGTACGGTATCGGGATCGTTCACAAATTCAACGCTGCGCTCACGGAACGGCGCCTGCTCTTTGAGCACAGCATCGATGACCGGCTGCTTGCAATCGAGGCAGCCGATCGACGCGCTCCGGCAACCATCCTGTGCCCATTGCTTCACTTCCTCAGTCGAATAGATTTCGTGAAATTTCCACACTGGACACCGCGCCGGCTCGCCGGGATCGGTGCGGCGGACCCGCGCCGGATCAGTCGGCATCGTGCGTAGCTTGGTGCGCACGGAGTCTGGCGGCTCGCGCAGGCTGATGGTGTTGTGATAGGACTTCGACATTTTCTCGCCGTCGAGCCCCGGCATCTTCGATTCAGGCGTCAGCAAGGCCTGCGGTTCCGGCAGGATTACTTTGCCACCACCTTCCAGGTAGCCGAGCAGCCGTTCGAGATCGCCGAGGGCAATATTCTGCTGCGCTTCTAGAAATGCCCGGGCGCGATCGAGCGCTTCGAAATCCCCGCCTTCCTGGTAGCGCTTGCGCAGATCGTGGTAGAGCCTGGCGTTGCGCTTCCCCAGCTTGGCGACTGCGGCCTCGGCCTTTGCTTCAAAGCCCGGCTCGCGTCCATAGAGGTAATTGAAGCGCCGCGCCACTTCCCGCGCGAGTTCAATATGTGCCACTTGATCCTCGCCAACCGGCACATTGCCGGCACGATAAATCAGGATGTCCGCCGCTTGCAGCAAGGGATAGCCGAGGAAACCATAGGTGGAAAGATCGCGCTCTTTGAGTTTTTCCTGCTGGTCCTTGTAAGTCGGCACGCGCTCGAGCCAGCTGATCGGGGTAATCATCGAGAGCAGTAAATGCAGCTCTGCGTGCTCTGGAACCCGCGACTGAATAAACAGCGTGGCCTCGCCCGGATTGATGCCAACCGATAACCAGTCCACCACCAGATCGTAGACCGTCTCGCTGATCACGCTCGTTTCTTCGTAGGTCGTTGTCAGCGCATGCCAATCCGCGACAAAGAAAAAGCACTCAAACTCGTGCTGCAGCTGAACCCAGTTCTTGAGTACGCCGTGGTAATGCCCGAGGTGCAACTGCCCGGTGGGCCGCATACCTGACAGGACGCGCTTGTTGGCGCCTAAACTCATGTGCTCTCTCGCGATGTTGGAACAATTAACCAAGCACTCAATAAGTCCCGCTTGGACTTTTCGGTAGGACGGCGCTTGCGTGCGCCGCTAGGACACTCCGCTATTTACTGAGTTGCTTTAACTTCTCTGCGCTCGGCGGCTCACTGGAGCATTGCATTAACCAACTGCTCAATGCCCATCAGTCCGGGCCGCAGAATGGCGCCGACCACGCCAGTTGCCATCAGCACCACCAGAATCACCAGCCCAAATCTTTCGAGTTGGTTGTAGCGCACCGCCGTCCTCGCGGGCAGCAATGAGGTCACAATCCGGCTACCATCGAGTGGCGGAATAGGTAACAAGTTAAGCAGCATAATTGTTGCATTGAAGCCGATCCCCGTCCAACTCATCAGTGCCAACAGGCGATACTCACCAGCGCTGAGAAGGACCAGCATCCAACCAATCATCATCAGCAAGTTGGAGAACGGACCGGCCGCCGCCACCAGCGCCACATCGCGCCGAAGATGGCGCAGATTGCGCCAATTAACCGGCACCGGCTTGGCCCAACCGAAGAAAAACCCGCTCGAGAGATACACCAGCGCGGGGACCAACAGGGTCCCTACGGGATCGACGTGGCGCAGGGGATTGAGTGACAGGCGGCCAAGTCGCGCGGCGGTCGAATCCCCTAATTTATTCGCCACCCAGCCATGCGCGAACTCGTGCACAGTCACCGCGAGGACCGCCGGAATCCCGAACACAATGATCTTAAGCAACACGCTCACCACTAGGAATCCCCGAAAATGCGGGTTACGTCGCCGCGCCCCTGGCGCAGCAGACGCGGCGTGTCTTCGCTCAAATCCACCAAAGTCGTGGGTTCGATGCCACAACTTCCAGCTTCGATAAAGACATCGACGAAGGCGCCATAGCGCGCGTAAAGCGCCTCGGGATCGGCATCGACCTCGTGCGTATCCGCATTAACCAGGGTCGCGCTTAACATCGGTTGCTGCAGTTCCGCCAACAGGCCTTGGAGCACGGGGTGATGGGGGATACGCAAACCGATGGTTTTGCGTTTGGGATCCAGGATTCGCTTGGGCAGTTCGCGCGAGGCCTGCAGGATGAACGTGTAAGGTCCTGGCGTCAACGCACGTAGCAGGCGGTACGCCTCATTCCCGACCCGCGCGTAGGTCGCGAGTTCGGACAGATCGCGACAGAGCAACGTGAGGTAGTGCGACTGGGTATCGCCACGAATTTGATGGATGCGCTGCTGGGTCCCGCGCGCTTCGAGCGTGCAACCCAAGGCGTAAGTTGAATCGGTGGGATAAATCGCGACCCCATCCTGACGCAGGATCTCAGCGGCCTGCTGCAACAGTCGCCCTTGGGGGTGCGTGGGATGCACCACGAGTCGTCTGGTCACGGCAACAAGTTGGGTGCGATACTGCGCCCCGCCTCTTGCGACGTCATCACGGACACGGCTTATGAAACTCCTCGGCGATCTGCTGCCGATTATTGCATTTTTCATCGTCTTCAAGACGGTCGGAGGCACCTCGGGCATTTATGCCGCCACCGCGAGTGCGATTGCAGTGGCGGCTTTGACGGTTGCGTATGCGTGGTGGCGGCATCGACAGGTGTCACGCCAACAACTCATTACCCTTGCGATCCTGGTCGTGCTCGGTGGCTTGACGTTGGCCTTGCATGATGAGCGCTATATCAAATGGAAGCCGACCATTGTGAGCTGGATAATGGCGGGGGCATTTTTGCTCTCGCAGTGGTTCGGCGAAAAACCCTTGGTCGAACGCATGTTTGGCGGCAACCTGCGGGCGCCAACTGCCGTGTGGTCCCGGCTTAATCTGGGCTGGGTCGCGTTCTTTGTGAGTCTCGGGGCATTGAACTTGCACTTCGCGTTTCATTGGAGCACGGAGGCCTGGGTAAATTTCAAAGTCTTCGGCACCTTCGGTCTGTCCATGGCCTTTGCCGTCGTTCAAGCGCTCTATCTAATGCGCTACGATGTCAGCGCACCGGCCCAAAGTGGTGATTAGGTAAACCAATGCTCTATGCGATCATCGGCCACGACGCGCCTGACAGTCTGGCACAACGAGTGGCCGCGCGACCGCGCCACCTCGTCCGTGCCGAAGCCTTGCTCGCGGCGGGTCGGCTCATCCTCGCGGGTCCGTTTCCTGCGATCGATTCGCTAGATCCCGGGCCGGCAGGATTTACGGGCAGTCTGATCGTCGCGGAGTTTCCCTCACTTCTGGAGGCGGAAGCATGGGCGGCAGCTGATCCCTACGTCACTGATGGGGTGTTCGCGCGAGTTGAAGTCCGGCCGTTCAAACAAGTGTTTCCCTGATGCCGGCCACCAGCGCGCGCGAAGCACGGATCACGCAAACGCTGGTTGCCGCGCTGCACCCCACTCTGTGTACGTTGGAGAACGAAAGTCACCTACATCGCGGGCATGTCTGCGCAACCACTGGCAAAGGCCACTTTCGCTTACGCATTGTCGCCGCAGCGTTCGCAGGTAAGACGGCAATTGCGCGGCACCGGCTGGTCTACAGTGCGTTAGCGTCCTTGCTGGAAACGGATATTCACGCCCTGAGTATTGAAGCCTTGAGCCCAGATGAATTTAAAGGCTGAGGCGCACCCCAAATTACCCGCGCCAGTGTGGCAGGCAGCGGATGGCAGCACCGCCCTGTTCTGCGCGCCGCAGGAGACTTTTCTGCCGACACTCGCCGACGAAAGCGTGGACTGCATCTGGACCGATCCGCCCTACTTTCTCTCAAATGGCGGAACGACCTGCGTGGCCGGTCGGCGGCGTAGCGTGAATAAGGGCGGCTGGGACCGCAGTCAAGGCCTCCAAATTGACCATCAATTCAATTTGGATTGGCTGCGGCAATGCCAGCGGGTATTGAAGCCCGCGGGCACGCTATGGGTAAGCGGCACGTTACATGTCTATCTAAGTGTCGGCATGGCCATGCAGGAACTTGGCTTTCGCATCTTAAATGACATTATCTGGGAGAAACCCAATCCGCCGCCCAATCTCGGCTGCCGATGCTTCACGCATGCCACTGAACTTCTGTTGTGGGCAACCAAAGCCCCGAAAGGGAGCCCGCACCGGCATGTCTTCAATTACGCGGCCATGAAAGAAGCCAACGGCGATCGGCAGATGAAAAATGTGTGGCGCTTTGCGGCGCCCGGGCGCACCGAAAAGCGCGCCGGCAAACACCCGACCCAAAAGCCACTTGCCCTGATTGAACGCTGTCTCACGGCCAGCACCCAGCCGGGGGATCTCGTGCTCGATCCTTTTTGCGGCTCTGGGTCAACGGCCGTGGCGGCGCTCCGCCTGCGCCGCCGCTTCGTTGGCTGCGAAATTGAAAAAAAATTCGCGCGCCTGGCAAGCCTGCGCCTGCAAGAACTTGCGGACGAGACGCTGCAGCAAGCATGAGCGACACTTTTGAGTTGACTCGCGAATTGATCGCCCGCCCTTCGGTGACCCCGCAGGACGCCGGTTGCCTGGATCTGCTGGGTGCGCAACTCGCGAGCTGCGGCTTCGCGCTCGAATATTTGCCATTTGGTGACGTTTCAAACTTGTGGGCAACACACGGCAGTGGGGAACCCGTGTTCTGCTTCGCGGGACATACGGATGTGGTGCCGCCCGGCGATCTCGCGGGCTGGGAATCAGATCCTTTTGTGCCCACGGTGCGCGGCGAATATTTGTTCGGGCGCGGCGCAGCCGACATGAAAGGCAGCCTGGCCGCGATGGTGACCGCCACCGAATCCTTTCTCGCGGTGAATCCAACGCACCGCGGTACCTTGGCATTTCTGCTTACCTCCGATGAAGAAGGGACGGCTGTCGATGGGACCCAACGCGTGGTCGCGTGGCTGCGCGCACGCGGGCAGCCGATCACTTGGTGCCTGGTAGGTGAGCCCAGCAGTCAGGCACGGCTTGGTGATCTGTTACGCAATGGGCGACGCGGATCCTTGAATGGGCGACTGCGCGTGAATGGCGTGCAGGGTCACGTGGCCTATCCAGAGCGCGCGCGTAATCCAATTCACTTGGTAGTGCCGGTGTTAGCGTCGCTAACCTCCACGGAATGGGATCGCGGCAACGAGTATTTCCCCCCGACCTCGTTTCAAATTTCGAACATTCAGGCCGGCACCGGCGCGGAGAATGTGATTCCGTCGTCTTTGGATGCCTGGTTTAATTTTCGTTTTGCGACCGCCAGCACCCCCGAATATCTGCAATCCTGCGTGCATGCCGCGCTCGATTCGATAGGGCTTGATTACCAGCTCACCTGGCATTTATCCGGTGAGCCCTTTTTGACACCGCGCGGTGAGTTGGTTTCAGCGGTAGTGCAGTGTATTGAAGAGCAGCTGGGCATTACCCCTGAACTGTCAACCGGTGGCGGAACTTCGGATGGCCGCTTTATCGCCAAACTCGGCTGCGAAATTGTCGAACTGGGGCCGCTTAACGCGACCATTCACAAAATCAACGAGTGCGTGCACATCCCTGAATTGGCTGCGCTTGCGAAGGTCTACCGTGGGATATTGACGCGCTTGCTATGAACGAGGACACCGGCGCCGCGCGCGCCGGTGTGTCACCCGCGACTTAGTGCGCGGAAGCTGACTTGAACTGCTCTTCTTCGGTCGAGCCGGTCAACGCCGTCACCGAAGATTTGCCACCTTGAATGACCGTCGTTACGTCATCGAAATACCCCGCACCGACCTCCTGCTGGTGACTCGCAAAGGTATAGCCGCGCTTGGCCGCCGCGAATTCCTTCTCCTGCACCATTTCCACATAGGCGGTCATACCCTTTTGCACGTATTCGTGCGCCAAGTCGAACATGTTGTACCACATGTTATGGACCCCGGCTAAGGTGATGAACTGATATTTGTAACCCATCGCGCCGAGTTCGGTTTGGAAGCGCGCGATCGTCGCGTCATCCAGATTCTTTTTCCAATTGAACGACGGCGAGCAGTTGTACGCGAGCAGCTGATCGGGGAACTGTTTTTTAATCGCTTCGGCGAAGCGCTTCGCTTCATCCAGATCCGGCACCGCGGTTTCACACCACAGGAGATCGGCATAGGGCGCATAGGACAGGCCGCGATCAATTGCCTGATCGAGCCCCGCACGGGTGATGTAAAGGCCCTCGGCCGTGCGTTCGCCCGTGACAAAGCGCTTATCGCGATCATCGACATCGGAGGTAATTAAATTTGCCGCGTTGGCGTCTGTCCGCGCGAGCAGGACAGTCGGGATCCCCATGGTGTCTGCTGCCAAGCGCGCCGCCACTAACTTCTGGATTGCTTCCTGCGTCGGCACTAATACTTTGCCGCCCATGTGTCCGCACTTCTTAACTGACGCCAGCTGATCTTCAAAGTGGACGCCAGCAGCACCAGCTTCGATCATGTTCTTCATGAGTTCGAAGGCATTGAGCACCCC
>JANOVQ010000219.1:0-18935 GCA_031417495.1 Pseudomonadota bacterium
TGCTTCATCGGGTCCTTGGGTGCTTTTTCAATTTTGTAATCGGTCGGGTACTTCAGGATTTCTTCAAAATAGGACGGGGCCCAGCCGAGATCGGCGATGCGCTTGGTCGCCTCGGTGACGGTGATGCTCTTCTGTTTGACAATCTTGGACAGTGAAAGGTTGGCCGCCATGGTCTTGCTCCCCGCTTACACGCAATGCGAATTAATCACGCTTTCATCATACGATATACGCTCCGCGCCCAACGACGCAAGGTGAGAGAAAGGTTATGCCAGAAAGCCCCAGCCCAAGCCCCTCGGAGGTGTCCGCAGACACCTCCCGCAGCGCCCCCGAGGCACCAACTAACGTCACTGGCAGCGGTCAGCCTCCAGGGGACGATGGTGTGGCGGACAAGCAGCAAATGGTGGAAAAGCTCTTCCGCCATACGAATAAATTCCTGGAAGAAAACAAACACGATCCGCTGTTGGTGGTCGAGTCTCTGGCGGCAATCCTGGTTCGCTATGCGGCCCTGCTGGGACCCGTCGAGCAGATGGCGGCGCGGCTGGCCGTGCTGGAGCGGTTGATCGGGCAGGAATGCGCGCAAATTCAGGAAATCGCGCGGGCGCGGACTAAATAGTCGGCCCTGGAAAAAGCGACTCAGTTGACGGAAACGGGGAATTATTCGTGAGCGTAGCTCACCCCAACCTGCCTTTAAGATCACAACCCAAACCGCTGCTGCACCTGCTTCGGGGTGCAATAAAGGCGACCTTTTCAAGGACGACTAGATAGCCCGTGTTGCCGGTGATTCCCTTAGCACCAAGCCGGCCAATGTTGCCGGCAGCCGCGTGCCGCCGTTGCCATAGGCCGTCGCAAGTTGCGCCGAGGTCAACCCCAGCACCGTGCTTAGATCGGCGTCCGCCAAATCAGTTTCCTGCAGAATCGTGCCGAACATGACTGCGCGGCAAAGGCTCGCGCCTCTGAGGCTGGCCTTGGAAAAATCCGCCAGCATCAACTTCGCGGCGGTGAGATTCGCGTCCGCGAGATCGGCATCCCACAGCAGTGCTCCGGCCAGGTTGGCGTCGGTGAGATTCGCGCCCCGCAGCTTAGTGCGCGTGAAATTCGCGCTCAAAAAATTGGTGGCGAAAAGTTGCGCGCCAGACAGATCTGCCCCTTCGAAATTAGCCCCAGGACCGACGACCTTGCTCAAATTGGCGCCCACCAGTCGGGCCTGCGTGAGATCGACATTGACCATGCTTGCGCCTTCCAGATTGGCCTGCGCCAAATTTGCGCGCGAGAGCTTGCTGTCGCGTAAATTTGCGTTGAACAAACAGGCTCCGGCCAAATTGGCCTGCGTCAAATCTGCTGCCAAAAATCCCCCGTAGATCAGGTTGACCCCCGGCTGATCGAATTTCGATCCCTCGTTGCCATTCGAAGCCAGCCACTGCGCATGGGCCGCAAGCAGTGCTATCAATTGCACTTCGGACAGCCGGCCATGTTCGCTGGGGCCGCTCCCCAGGGATAAATTCGGCATTGCTCGCTCCTCGTCCGGCCTGTAGCCAAGCGCATTATTAATGCATCATCGTCACATTAATGATGCGCCTTGCACAGACCAGGCGGCGTCTGGAGTTGACCCGCACAATCGCATACATTGCCCACAAGCCCGCAGGACGGGTTCAGGACACACTTCGATGAGGCAGGAGGTGGTGAGGATGACGACAGTCGCTGGTGGCAACGCGCTTAACGAGTCGCTCTCGCGACGAGACTTCCTGACCCGAACTTCCGTGCTGATGGGAACGCTGTGGACCTCATCGGGTGCGTTACTCGCACTCGCACCCGGTCCAGTATGGGCCCTCGAACTACAAACCTTGGATGCCCGCGCCGCGCGTGTTCTGAGCGGTGTGACACGCCAAATCTTTCCACACCCAACGCTCGACGACGCGGTGTACGCCTTCGTCGTGAAGGATCTCGACGCCGCAGCGTCAGCCTCCCCCGCTGTGAAAAATCTGCTGCTCGCTGGCATCAAGAGCCTCGACACCGCCGCCGGCGGCGACTGGCTGACGCTGAAGGATGACGCCAGGCTGGCGCAGGTGACCGTGATTGCGCGCAACCCCTTCTTCGAAAAAATCCGCAGCACCGCAGTGGTTGCGCTCTACAACAACGAACTCGCCTTCACGCATTTCGGTTACCAAGGCGACTCTTTCAGCAAGGCCGGATATCTCGAACGCGGCTTCAACGATCTCACCTGGTTGCCTGCGCCGCCGGCTGAAGCCAGCCCGGCGTGGCAATAGACTCAGCATCCGCGCGGAGCAGCTTATGACCCAATTCGAACTCAACGACGACACGGTCACCGTGATCATCGGCTCGGGTGCCGGGGGCGGCACCCTCGCCAACGAGCTTTGCCAGAAAGGCCTCAAGGTGGTGCTGCTCGAGGCCGGCGCCGAGCAATCGTCGGCCACTTTCCTCAACGACGAGTGGGCCTCGTTCAAGCAGCTGGCCTGGACCGACATGCGGACCACCTCCGGTAACTTTCAGTTGGCCAAAGATTTTCCGAACCTGCCAACCTGGATCTGCAAAACGGTCGGCGGGACCACCACGCATTGGGCGGGTGCCTCATTACGTTTTCACGAACACGAATTCCGCGCCCGCACCACCTATGGCGAAATCGCCGGCGCCACTCTGCTCGACTGGCCACTGACCTTGGCGGAACTCGAACCCTACTACGCGCGCGCCGAAGACAAGATGGGGGTCACGCGCACCAACGATATTCCTGGTTTGCCGGGTAATAACAATTTCAAGGTCTTCTACAACGGCGCGATGAAGCTCGGTTACACCGATTGCCATACCGGGCGCATGGCGATCAACAGCCGCCCACGCGCCGGCCGGACTTCGTGCCGCCAGCTCGGCTTCTGTTTCCAGGGCTGCAAGATGGGCGCGAAATGGTCGACGCTCTACACCGAAATTCCCGCGGCGATGGCGACCGGTAAGCTGGAGTTGCGCACACGCTGCCACGCGAGCCGCATCGAACACGACGCTCATGGCAAGGTCACCGGAGTGGTTTACTTCGATGCCGAAGGGCACGAACAGCGCCAACTTGCACGGGTGGTGTGCGTGGCCGGCAACGCGATCGAATCGCCGCGTCTGCTGCTGATGTCGACCTCCAGCAAATACCCTGACGGTCTCGCCAATTCGTCGGGCCAAGTCGGGCGTAATTACATGCGGCATACCACGGGCTCGGTGTACGCCGCGTTCGATGAGCCGGTCCACATGTACCGGGGAACGACCATGGCCGGCATTATCACGGACGAGGGACATCACCTGCCGGCACGCGGCTTCGCCGCCGGCTACGAACTCGAAACCGTCTCGGTCGGCCTGCCGTTCGCCGCCGCCTTCATCGCGCCTGGCGGCTGGGGACCGGATTTCACTTATTTCATGGATCACTATGCCAATCTGGCAGGCATGTGGATCGTCGGCGAAGACATGCCGCAGGCTTCGAACCGCATCACCTTAAATGAGACGGTGAAAGATCAGTGGGGACTGCCCGCGCCCCACGTGCACTACGACGACCACACCAACGATATCGCGATGCGCGAACACGGCTTCAAACAGGGCACCGCGCTGTATGAAGCGGTAGGCGCGAAACGCGTGTTCCGCACGCCGCCCTATCCGTCCACGCACAATCTCGGCACCTGCCGGATGAGCGCCAAACCCGCCGACGGGGTGGTCAATGCGCATGGCCAGGCGCACGATATTCCGAACCTGTTCGTCTCCGACGGCAGCCAATACACCACCAGCGCGGCCGTCAATCCGACCTTGACGATTGTGACGCTCGCCATTCGTCAGGCCGAGTACATCGCGGCGCAGATGTCCGCGCGCGCACTTTGAGGCTCGCCGCATAAACCGGCGAGCGCACTTCCACGCACTGCGCGTGCGCCTGGTGCTCACCGACCGCCATCGGCGTTAGGCCTCACTTGCCAACGCAATCCTCGACTGCGAATTCTCCGCGCACCACCTGGCGCCAATGGCTTCAGCACGTGCGCAATTTCGCACACTCGCCACAGGCGGGGCAGGAAGCCAAAGGATTGTGTGCGCTGCTGCTGTTGTTCCTGCTCGCGATCAACGGTCTCAATGTCGTTAACAGCTACGTGGGGCGCAATTTCATCACTGCCATCGAGCAGCGCAAAAATTTCGATTTTCTGTTCAATGCAGCGCTGTGGATCGGCGTGTTCGCCGGCTCAACTTTCTGCGCCGTGAGCCAGCGCTATTTTGAGGAGCGGCTCGCGTTGCTCTGGCGGACCTGGACCACCCGACAAGTCATTGCCAGCTACATGCGGCGTCGCAGCTATCTGCGCCTCTCGAACACCGGCGAGATCGAAAACCCGGATCAGCGCATTGCGGAGGATATCAAGTCATTTACGATCGGTACTTTGTCGTTCGTTTTAATGATCCTCAATGCCGCCATCACCGTCATCGCGTTTTCCGCGGTGTTATGGTCGATCAGTCCGCTGTTGTTTGGGGTTGGGCTGCTGTATGCCACGATCGGCACGTATATCACGGTGCGCTTGGGTTACTCGTTGATTGGCTTAAATTTCCGACAGCTCGATAAGGAAGCGAACTTCCGCGCGGTGCTGGTTCATGTGCGCGAGAATGCCGCCGCACTTGCGCTGGCGCGACGCGAGGACTATCTCGCCGCGCGGCTCACCGGCCGTCTCGCCGATCTCACAGACAACTTCCGCGCGATCATTGGCGTGCATCGCCGGGTGGGATTCTTCACGACAGGCTACAACTGGATGATTCAAATCCTCCCCGCGCTGGTGGTCGCGCCCTTGTTTATTAAAGGCGAAGTGGCCTTCGGGGTAGTTACCCAATCCGCCGTTGCCTTCGGTCATTTGCTCGCGGCGTTTTCGCTGATTGTCACGCAATTCCAGAGCATCTCCTCATTTGCCGCCGTGGTCGCCCGCGTCGATTCTCTGTTTAAAGCGATTGATGTGCCGCTCGTCACACCTCCCGCGGCGCTTATCAGCGTGGAGAGTGGCGATTGCGTCACCTATGAAAGCGTCACGTTGCACTCGGTGCGCCGGCAGCGGATGTTAATCGACAATCTGCAATTGTCTATTCGGCCCGGACAACGCACCTTTATCCGGGGCCCGGACAATGCCGCGCGCTTCGCGCTCTTGCGCGCCACTGCCGGCACCTGGACTGCGGGCAGTGGCCGCATCGGCCGGCCGTCGCTCAGCCAGCTTATGTTTCTGCCCGAGCGACCGTATCTGCCCCCGGGCACACTGCACGACATCATGCTGCCCGTTGCAAATTTTTGGTCGTGCGCGCCGGGCGCCCATGGCGAGTATGAGCAGCGCCCGGATAGGGCCCGTCACGATGCTGTCACGGACCAGCAAATTGTTGACGTATTGCACGCCCTCGAAGGCGACAGTCTGGTCACGCGGGCGGGTGGCTTTGCGCAAGAACAACAATGGGAGACGCTGTTCACCCTCAACGATCAACAACTCCTGGTCTGCGCGCGCCTCCTGTTGGTAGCGCCACGCTTTGTCTTTCTGGAGCGCCCGGCTGCCACGTTGGAACCTCCGCAGCTCACGCGCCTGTTGCGCTTGCTTAGCGCGCGTGAGATCACTTACGTCGTGTTCGATAAGGAGATGTCCGATCTGCATCCCTACGATCAACTGCTCGACATCGAACCGAATGGCAGCTGGCAGGTAGTGTCCCCGCCGCTGCAAACTCCCGCGATATGACCGCGATCTCTCTCGATGCCGGTGAATTGCGCAGCCCGTGGTGCGCGATCGCGCCCGGGAACTCCCGCCTCACGATCTCGCGTGAGGACGCTCACGACAACCTCACCACGCGGTTCGATGTCGAACTTCCCGGCGGTCTGGCCTTCGTCGTCGCGCGGTGCGTGATCTCACTGGAACTCCCGGACGAATATTCGTTTCACCTGAGCATGCGCGCGCACGCCCCGCGCATGGGCCTGGAATTCAAACTCGTGGATGCGTCTGGACTCAATGTCTGGCGCTATCGCAAACCAGACTTTGACTGCACCGACCAGTGGCACACGCTCGTGATCGCTGATCGCGACATTGAATTTGCCTGGGGCCCGCAGCGCGCGGATCAGCCGCGCCGCATTGCCGCGCTTGAAATCGCACTCCTGGCCGAGGTTCCGGTGCGTGGGACCTATTGGTTACGCGAACTGACCCTGCACGACGATACCTATTGCGCAACGCCCCTGGTCACCGCGTCCAGCGCGCAGGCAGCGTATCCACCTTCCGCAATCCTGACCGCAGCGCCGACCAGCGCGTGGCACAGCGCGAGTGGTAGTCGACAATTCATTACGCTCGATTTCAAAGTGGCACGCCGCTTCAATGCGCTTGAAATTGTGTGGGCGCGGCAGCTCCGGCCGCACTCATTCATGGTGCGCTTGTCGCACGACGGTCGCCATTGGCGCACGGTCTATACCGTGTCCGCGCCGCCCGGCGCGCGCAGTTATTGTTTTGTGCCCGAATCACAGGCGCGGTATCTGCGCGTGGATCTGGCGTGCGCAGCGGATCAGCCAGGGGTTGGAATCCAGCATCTCGACATCAAGCCACCGACCTTCGCGCGCTCGCTCGACAGCTTTTTTGAGTCGATCGCGGCAGAATCCTTGCCGGGGACCTATCCCAAGACTCTCTATGGCAGACAGAGCTACTGGACGCTCGTCGGCACACCGACGCCGACGGAACGCGCACTGATCAATGCAGAAGGAATGGTCGAGATCGGCGATGGCGCGTGTTCGATCGAACCGTTTATTTATACGAATGAAAAGCTTGTGACCTGGGCCGATGTTGCGCTCGAGCAGCAGCTGGCGGAGGACTACCTGCCGTTGCCGGCGGTGCTTTGGCGCACTGCCGAATTCACGCTCACCACCGCGGTGTGTGTGCTCCCGCAGGCTGCTGCGTGCGATCTGCTCTATGTCCGCTACACCCTCGAAAATCTCACTGCCAGCCCGCAAATGCTGTGTTTTTTCGCAGCGATTCGACCGTTCCAGGTCACCCCTGTCTGGCAGCGCTTTAACACCTATGGTGGCTGTGCGCCGCTCACTACGCTGGCCTACGACGGACACTCGGTGCGCCTCAACGAGGCCCGCACAGTCATCCCAATTACCGCTCCGACCAGCTTCGGCGCCGTCGCCTTTGACCAGGGCGACGTGCTGGATTTCCTGGCGCAGGGCAGCGTGCCGCCGCATACCCACGTACACGATAGCTTCGCGCATGCGTCAGGCGCTTTGGCTTATGCGCTCACGCTGGCACCGGGTGAGCGCCGGATTATCTCACTGGTGATTCCGCTCGCGCGCGCAGGTCTCGCGTGTCTCGACACGAATTTTTCCTTCCTGTCGTGCGCGGCGGCGTTTACTGCTGCGGCCCGCGACTGGTCGAGCGTGCTGGAGGCGTGCAACATTTGTTTACCGCCGGGCGCGAGCGCACTCACGGCGACCATGAAAACCGCCGCTGCGCAGATTCTGATCAACCGGCAGCCGCCGTGGCTGCATCCCGGACCGCGACGCTATGCCCGCGCGTATCTGCGTGACGGCGTGATCATGGGTGCCGCACTCGCTCGTGTTGGGCAATTTGCGCCGCTGCGGGATTTTATGCGCGCTTATTGCGAATTTCAGACGCCGGATGGCGGCCTGCCGGATTGTATCGACACCCAGGGCGCGGAATTTCTGCCCGAATTCGATGCCTACGGCGAATTTATTTTCGGCGTGATGGAATACGTGCGGCTGAGCGGCGACACCTCTGTTCTTGCGGAGTTCGCCGAGCCGGTTGCGCGCGCGCTGGCTTATCTGGAACGTCTGCGCGCCCAACGGCTCACTCCCGAGTACGCGGCACCGGCCAAGCGTCTGTACTATGGCCTGTTGCCGGAATCGATGAGCCATGAGGGTTATATGGCGCATCCGGTACACGCCTACTGGGACGATTTTTGGGCCCTGCGCGGCATCCGCGATGCCGCCGATCTGGCAACTTTGCGCGGGGAGCACGCAGAAGCCGCCCGGCGTACGCGACTCGGAGATTCATTTGCAGACGATCTGGCGGCATCGATCGAAGCCTGTCTCGACCACCATCGTATCGAGTTTCTACCCGGCGCAGCCGAGCTCGGCGACTTCGATCCCGCGGCCTCGGCACTGGCGTTCACGATTGCCGATGCCGAGGCACTGCTCCCCGCAGCGGCCGTGAGAAGCACCTTTGATCGTTATCTTGCCGGTCTGCGCGAGCGCACTGCGGGAACCGTATCCTGGGGCAATTACAGTGCCTATGAAGTGCGGATCGTCCAGGCCCTCGTCCGTCTTGGCCGCCGCGCGGAGGCGCTCGAACTGCTGCACACGCTGCTGGCCGATCGTCGGCCGCGCGCCTGGAATCAATGGCCCGAACAGTCCTGGCGGGACCTGGACGCACCGGGCTTTCTCGGCGATCTGCCACACAGCTGGATCGGAGCTGAATACCTGCTCGCCGCGCTCAGCCTGTTCGCCTACGAACGGGCGAGCGACCAGGCCCTGGTGCTGGCGGCCGGCGTCGATCCGGCCTGGCTCGCGGCCGGCTTCGAAATCTCGGTCGCTGGCTTGGTAACCCATTACGGGCGCGTGTCGTATCGTCTGCAACAGTCGCGCGAAGCAGTGCTTACGCTCAGCCTGCGTGGCGTTCTCACCATGCCTGCGGGGGGAATTGTGATTCAGGCACCATTGCCGCGAGCGCTCCGCGAAGTGACGGTTAATGGTCACCACCTCGTGAACTTCACAGCCGACACCTGCACCGTTCGTGAGTGGCCGGCCGAGATCCGTTTGTCCTGTTAAAACTCGCGAGCTTAAACCTCCATGCCTGACACCCTTCTCTCTGCGCTCACGGAACCCGCTCGAATCGCTAATTCGCAGGGCCTGATGTTCACGTTCAATCGCAACGGCAGCATTCAACGGATTGACTGTGGGCCATTGATGCTCAATTTATTTCTGGGCAACGAACTCGAAGGCGGCGTCGCCAATTTATATTTGCGCCGCCACGGCGCGACGCTTGAAGTGATACCGCTGCTAGGTCCGCGCAGTCCCGCACAATTCACGGTGACCGCCGACGGCATCCAGGCGCACGGCACCTGGCAAGACCTCCGTTTTGCGCTCCATCTGGTGCTGTCAGCGACGGCGAACGCGTGGTTCTGGCATGTTGAGCTGCATAACACGGGGCGCGACACGCTCACGGTTGACCTCGTTTATGCGCAGGATCTCGGTCTCGCGCAATACAGTTTTATCCGGATGAACGAATTCTTTTGCAGCCACTACATCGACCATTGCGCGTTTACGCATGCCGTGCACGGCCAGGTGGTGGCTTCCCGCCAGAACCTGCAGATTGAGGAACGTCATCCGTGGACGCTCATCGGCTCGCTCGGATCTGCCGTGAGTTACGCGACCGACGCGCTCCAGCTCCACGGCCTGGCGACCCGCGCTGGCGACCTGCCGGCGGGGCTGCGCGCGGGGTTGCCCGGGGCGCGACATCAGCACGAACATTCGCTGGTCGCCCTCCAGGACGCGGTCGTTTCGCTTACCCCCGGCAGCACGCTGACCCGCGGATTTTTTGGCTGGTTTGAAGCCGATCATCCGGCGGCCAGTTCGGCGGCTGATCTGCACATCGTGGCGCGCGCGCGCGCGCTGCCCGAAGCCCAACCGCCGAGCTCACTCACACCGGTATCACGCGCACTTAATACCGCCACTTTATTTAGTGCTGCGCCATTGTTCATGGCCGCCGAATTAACTGACACCGAGCTCGCACGACAGGTGGGCAGCGACTGGCGTCACGTCGAACGCCACGCCGGGCAATTGTGGTCATTCTTTAGTGCACAGAACAATCACGTGGTGCTGGCTGCCAAGGAGCGACAGGTCTTGCGACCGCACGTGCAGATTCTGCGCAGCGGCGCGGCGCTGACGCCCGAAGAATCGGCGCTCACCAGCACCACGTGGATGGCCGGCGGCTTCAATTCGCTGCTAACCCAAGGCCACGTGGCAATTAACCGCCTGCTCTCCACGGTACGGGGTTATCTAAGTCTGTTTCGCGCCAGTGGCCAGCGCATCTTCGTGGAAATGGGGGACGCCTGGCACCTGCTCGATATTCCATCCGCGTTCGTGATGTCACCCCAGTGCAGCCAATGGATCTACCACCACGCGGCGCTCGAACTGACGATCACCACTACCGCGCTCACCCACGCGCATTGCATCAGGCTTGAGATCGAGATCCGGCGCGGACCACCCCGCCGCTTTCTGATTTCAAATCAAATCGCCCTTGACGGCGACGATGGTGCGAGCCTGGGCGTTGCGCATATCGAGCACGCCGGAGAGGTGGTGACAATCTATCCGCCGCCCAGCGCGGAAGTCGGTCAGCGCTTTCCACAGGGTTGTTTCACCTTTACCCCGGCCGCCGGCACGATTTTCGAACGCGTCGGCGGCGACGAACTGTTGTTCGTAGACGGGCAGAGTCGCGCCCAGCCCTTTCTCTGCCTGCTGAGCGCCCCGGCGCATCGGATCGGGTGCAGTATTGAAGGACATTTGGTGACTACGCCGGCGCTGCCCGCAGCGCGCGGGTTAGTTAAGACGCCGCTGCGCCTTACCCCCCCGGCAGCGAGTCCGCTGGGGCCGGAGATCGCGCGCTGGACCACGCTCTTTCCGTGGTTCATCGATAACGCGCTCGTCCATTATCTGGCGCCGCGTGGCCCCGAACAGTTCACCGGCGGAAATTGGGGCACGCGCGACATCTGCCAAGGCCCGCTCGAAATGCTGCTCGCACTTGGGCAGTGGGAAGCTGCGCGCGATCTGGTGTGCCGGGTGTTCCGCGCACAAAACCCCGGTGGCGATTGGCCGCAGTGGTTCTCGTTCTTCGATCGCGAGCGCAACCTGCGCGCCGATCATGCGCATGGCGACATCATTTTCTGGCCGTTACTTGGCCTCGCGCGCTACTTCGCTTGCGCCGAAGATTGGGCGCTGCTCGACGAACCCCTGCCATTCTTTCATGCCACTGACGAGGCACCTGGCGCGCAAGCCAGCGTTTGGGAACATGTCGAACGGGCGTTGGCTGTGATCGAAACGCAGTTAATCGCTGGCACTGCGCTCGTTGCCTATGGCCTGGGTGACTGGAATGATTCGATGCAGCCCGCTGATCCCGCGTTCCGTGCCCGGCTGTGCAGTAGCTGGACGGTGATCCTGCACTATCAGGCCCTCACGCTTCTCGGCACTGCGCTGCAGCGTGGCGGCCGAGAAACGCCCGCGGCACACTTGACGGCACTGGCGGCGCGCGTGCGCGAAAGCTTCGAGCAGTACTTGATCGTGGATGGGTTGATTGCGGGTTACGCGCATTTTGGCGCAGCTGACGAGGTGGAATTTCTGCTTCATCCGCGCGACGACAAAACCGGCGTCCACGGAAGTTTGTTGCCGATTCCGCATGCCGTCTTGAGCGATCTGCTGACGGCCGATGCCGCCACCGATCATCTTGCGCATATCTCAGCCCACCTGCTGGGCCCGGATGGGGCGCGCCTGTTTGAGCGGCCGATGACCTATCGCGGTGGGCCCCAGCAATATTTTCAGCGGGCCGAAACGGCCGCGTTCTTTGGCCGCGAGATTGGGCTGATGTACACCCACTCTCATCTGCGCTATGCCGAAGCACTCGCGCATCATGGACGTGCCGAGGAATTTTTCGCGGCGCTCTGCAAAGTCAATCCGATCGCGGTAGGTGAACGGACCCCGAGCGCCACGCCGCGTCAGGCGAATTGTTATTACTCCAGTTCCGACGCCGCCTTTCGCGACCGTTACCAGGCAGCAACCGACTATGACCAGATTGCGACCGGCGAAATCGCGCTCGATGGCGGTTGGCGGGTTTATTCGAGTGGTCCCGGCCTCACTGTGGCGCTGCTGATCCGCTGCCTGCTCGGCCTCGAAATCGCGAAGTCAGTCCTGCGTTTTGACCCGGTGCTGCCGAAGGCCCTGCATGGTCTGGAGGCGGAACTCGAAATACTCGGCCGAGGGTGTCAGATCCGCTACGAAATCGAAGCTGTCGGGGTCGGACCTCGCACGATACTTCTAAACGATATCGAGGTCCCGTTTCAACGCCTCTTCAATCCCTATCGCCTCGGCGGCGCAGAGGTTACGCTGGCCGCGATCCTTCCCCAGCTACACGCCGGCGCGAACCGGTGGTGTATCAAACTGTGGTGAGCCGAGCGAGAACGCGCGGACCGCTTCGCGCGCATTGGAATAGTGGTGCTATTTTACGAGAACGCGCCAGGACCGCTCGCGCGCACTTGCTGCTTTTCAGCTTTTTCCACAACGAGGTTCCCTATGCGTAATGCAGTCTGGTATTCGCGGTTTGCAAAAGCCGCCGCTCATTTCTGCGGTCGCCCGCGCGTGTTCTCTTTGGCAGTGGGCATTATCGTGGTGTGGATCGTCACCGGCCCACTCTTTGGCTTCAGTGATACCTGGCAGCTGGTTATCAATACCGGCACCACCATCATTACTTTCCTGATGGTCTTCTTGATTCAGAACACCCAAAACCGCGACACCGAGGCCATCCAAGTAAAGCTCGATGAATTGATTCGCGCCACCCAGGGCGCGCATAACGCGCTGCTGGATTTGGAGGAACTCGAACAGGACAACCTCGATAGCTTCCGCGCGAAGTATCAAGCACTCGCGAGCGCGGCACGGGTTGAGTTAAGTCGAGGTGTTCAGGACACCGGTACGCCGGAGCCGTGAGCGATGGGATGGTGGGCCATGAGGGACTCGAACCTTCAACCTACTGATTAAGAGTCAGCTGCTCTACCAATTGAGCTAATGGCCCTGCTTAAATAAAGATGGGGCGAGCGATGGGTTTCGAACCCACGACCCCAGGAATCACAATCCTGTGCTCTAACCAACTGAGCTACGCTCGCCATCGATTCTGCAAACTGTGGACCAGACGATGAATGGCGCGCCTGGCAGGATTCGAACCTGCTACCCTCGGCTTAGAAGGCCGATGCTCTATCCGAATGAGCTACAGGCGCAAGCAAACCTAGAGAACCCAACTATCGCCGCGAATGGTCGGGGCAGAGGGATTCGAACCCCCGACCCCCTGCTCCCAAAGCAGGTGCGCTACCAGACTGCGCTATGCCCCGTGACGGTTATTCTGCCGACCTTAATCCGGGGTTGCCTGCCCGGCGAAAGGCTGGCCATGATACGCAGCGCGTCTAAGAGGGTCAATGAAAAACGGCCCCTTGGCCCTGCCGCCGGCAGCCCGCAAGTCTTGCGCACGCCCGGCACATCCCGCACCATCGCGGGCTTCTTCAACTCAGCGAGAAACAGTCGTATGTCATTGCCGCAAGTGCGCCTTGCTACTTCCCAAGGCGATATCACCCTCGAGCTCTTTGCCGAACAGGCACCACAAACCGTGGCCAATTTTCTGCAATACGTGGCAGACGCGTTCTATAACGAGACTATTTTTCATCGCGTAATCGACGGTTTCATGATCCAGGGCGGCGGCATGGATGCAGAAATGCGCCAAAAGTCGACCCGCGCGCCGGTCCAAAATGAAGCCGATAACGGCGTGACCAATCAAACCGGCACGGTCGCCATGGCGCGCACCGGCGAGCCACATTCCGCCACTGCCCAGTTCTTCATTAATGTTTCCGACAATACCTTCCTGAATCATCGTGCAAAATCGGCGGATGGCTGGGGATATTGTGTGTTCGGTCGCGTCACTGAAGGCCTCGAAGTGGTGAACACGATCAAAGGCGTGGCGACGACACGGCGTGGTGGCATGCAGGATGTGCCACAAGAGCCGGTGACGATTCTGAGCGCAACCCTCCTCCCGTGACAGAAATTTAGACATGGGAAATATTCTGTTCGCATCGGACTTACACTTAAGCTCGCTGCGACCGGATAAAGTCGCCTTGTTCCTAAAGTTACTCACGCGCTGTCGCGACCAGGTCAGCGCGGTGTACCTGCTCGGTGACCTGGTTGAATTCTGGTTGGGCGACGATGACGCGGATCCCGTTCATCTGCAGTTGACCGAGGCCCTGCGCGAATTGACCGCGCGCGGAGTGTCGCTCGCGATTGCCACCGGCAACCGGGATTTTTTGATGGGCGCACGCTTCTGCGCTGTCACCGGCGCCCAACTGCTCGGCGATTACACTGTGATCGATCTCCACGGCATTCCAACCTTGCTCACCCATGGCGACCTGCTGTGCGTAAAGGACGTGCAGTACCAGCAATTTCGTCAGACGGTGCGTGAATCCGGTCGCCAGCAGCAATTTCTCGCGCTGCCGCTCGCCGAGCGGCGCCGAATCGCCACCCAAACCAGAACCGGGACCCAGCAATCAATGCTGGATAAGGATGACTTCATCATGGACGTGGATGATCTTGAAGTCGCACGGGTCATGACCACTCATCAAGTACCGCGTCTGATCCATGGCCACACCCATCGACCGGCCGTGCACTCGATAGCACTCACGGGCGCCGTCGGCGAAAGAGTGGTACTCGGGGATTGGTATGCGCATAACGAAGTGTACTGGGCGTGCGCTGCGGGTAACCGCCTGCTCACGGCTGAGCATCTGCTGGAAGAGTTGACTTAGCCTTCGCCGCACGCACCGGGCAGTAATAAGCTGCCACTCAACGCTGCGCGGAAACCTACCCAATCAAAGTAAGGTCCAGGATCTGTTTTGCGTCCTGGCGCGATATCGGCATGCCCCACAATCTGGGCCAACCTGACCAAGGGAAACGCCCGACATAAGGCGGTGCATAGGCGGTTGAGTGCCGCGTACTGCGTGGGCGCGAACGAGCAGCTATCAGCACCCTCGAGCTCAATCCCGAGCGAGCGATTGTTACAAGCGCTGACGCCACCGAACGACGAGACTCCCGCATGCCACGCGCGAGCTGTCACCGGCACATACTGCACCACCTCGCCGCCGCGCTCGATAAGGAAATGCGTCGAGACGCGCAAGCCCACCGCGTCGGCCAAACCTGGATGGTCACTAGCCTGTAATTGATTCATGAAGAGCGCATTGATGAAGGTCCCACCGAACTCCTGCGGGGGAAGACTGATCGCGTGAATCACGATCAAATCGATGCATGTGGCCGCTGGGCGTTCGTCAAAATTGGGCGAGCGCCGCTGGCTGGCGACGGGCCACCACCCCCCTACGAACTCATTCATCGGCGCACAACGTGCGGTATATTGCCCATTCGTCCAATTATTGATCGCCCGAGGAAGGGTTGCATGGTTTCATCTCGCTTTGATCGTGGCGCGACCGTAATCGATTATTTCGCAGATCTGGAGACTGCAGTGCGCCAGGCGCTGGCCGAGGATCTGGGTGAGCGGGATCTCACTGCTGAATTGGTACCCGCAACGCGCCGCGCGGTGGCCAGGGTGATCGCCCGCGAAGCGGCCATCCTGTGCGGGACGCGCTGGTTTGCGGCAGTTTACGCGGCGCTCGATAGCAGCCTGCGAATCCACTGGCATTTTCAGGATGGCGCCAAGCTATCCGTAGACGACACCGTCTGTGAAATTGAAGGTTCTGCCCGGGCCATCGTGAGTGGCGAACGAACCGCCCTGAATTTTCTGCAGACGCTGTCGGGCACGGCCACCATCACTGGCCATTATGTGGCGCAGCTTGCAGGCACTCACACGCGCCTGCTCGACACTCGCAAAACCATTCCGGGTTTGCGCCGCGCCCAGAAATATGCGGTCAAATGCGGTGGCGGCGCTAACCACCGCGCCGGGCTCTACGATGGTGTGCTCGTGAAAGAAAACCATCTCAGTGCCGCGGGCGGAATCACCCAGGCGTTGCAGGGCTTACGCGAGCGTGGAATCGCGGTGCCGGTTGAAGTGGAAGTCGAACACTGTGGGCAAATCGAAGAGGCCATCACGGCAGGCGCGAATATGTTGCTGCTCGACAATTTCTCCCTCGCGAACCTGCAACAGGCAGTCGCCCTGGCGCGCGGCAGAGTGCCCTTGGAGGCTTCCGGCGGCTTCGGCTTCGAAGATCTGCCGGCAATTGCCGCGACTGGCGTGGATTATGTGTCCGTTGGCGCGCTCACCAAGCACCTCCGCGCGGTCGATTTCTCCATGCGTATCACGCGCGCCAAGGGCGTCTGAGATGTCCGTTTTTGACGAACTCCTGGGCGCGAGCGCCGGGGATCTCTTAAAAGTGCTGTACAAAGCGACGGCCAATCGCGAGCAGGAAACACCTGGGCGCCGCTCGCGCGCCATCGCGCGCAATCTCGGCCTTACGCATTGCCAGTTGCTGTGCGCGGTCGGCTTCAATTCCAATATTCACGAATTGCCAGACGTGACTGTCTTGCTCGGCTTCACCACCTACGATGCACTCGCGAAGACGCGTAACGAACATTTCGTGAATGACACCTACGACCGCCTGGGAATTAAAGATGTGCTCGCGATCTATTTACATGTCGCACGCGATTCCCGCCATCTGCAAATCATGCAGTACCTGATCACCAGCCGCCTGCGGAAAATTGAAGAGCGGATCGAGGCCACTGTGAATTCACTGGTCATCGAGCGCTATAAGAAGGAGATGCGCGCCATCTACAGCGACGGCGTGGCGCAGTTTGACTTCGTCGACGAACGTTTGCGCAACACTCACAGTGGATTCCGCGCGCTGCTCAACGAAGTCACTTTGATTGTTGAGAGCCGTTTAATCCCGGTTGGCGACCTGTTCTTCCGCGAAAACATTCTGCCCGAAGAGAAGCGGCGCCTGATCCTCAAAGGCTTTGTGCCGCGCCATCTCATTGAAACCCGCCTGGAAGAAACCACGATCTCGGCGCAGGAGCGCAAAGTGCTGGAGGAGCAGCTGCGCCTGATGCCGTAAGCTCACAGCACTATTTGGAGCGCCCCGCCAGATCGATCCAGGTTTCGACCACCGTATCTGGATTCAGTGAAATGCTCTCGATGCCCTGCGCCAGTAGCCACGCAGCAAGATCTTCGTGATCGGAAGGTCCTTGGCCGCAGATGCCGATGTATTTGCCGGCCGCGCGACAAGCCGTAATCGCACGCGCCATCAGGAATTTCACCGCATCGTTACGCTCATCGAACAAATGGGCCACCAGCCCCGAGTCGCGATCCAGACCCAAGGTTAGCTGCGTTAAATCGTTCGAGCCGATCGAAAAGCCGTCGAAATACGGCAGGAACTGCTCAGCCAACAAGGCGTTGGAAGGCAGCTCACACATCATGATCACCCGTAGACCATTCTCACCGCGCTTCAAGCCATAGCGTTCAAGTAGGGTAATCACCTGCGCCGCTTCTTCGGGCGTGCGGACGAAGGGCACCATCACTTCGACATTGGTGAGTCCCATTTGATCGCGCACCCGTCGCAAGGCTTCACATTCCATCTCGAAGCAGGGTCTAAACGATTCTGCGATGTAGCGCGAAGCGCCACGAAATCCCAGCATCGGATTTTCTTCGTGTGGTTCGTAAAGTTGGCCGCCAATAAGATTCGCGTATTCGTTGGACTTGAAATCCGACATCCGGACGATCACAGGGTATGGCGCAAAGGCTGCCCCGATCGTTGCGATCCCCTCGATCAGGCGACTCACGAAGAAATCACGCGGCGAGCCATAGGCCGCGATCAACGGCGCAATCGTCGCCTGCAGATCGACCGGTAAGGTGGCGAAATCAAGCAGTGCTTTGGGATGAATGCCGATCATGCGGTTAATGATGAACTCCAGCCGCGCCAAGCCCACCCCGTGATGCGGCAGATTGGCGAACGCAAACGCGCGATCAGGATTGCCGACATTCATCATGATCTTCACCGGCACTTCGGGCATCGCATCGAGTTCGATTTCGCGCCGCACGAACGGGAGCAGCCCGGCGTACACGAAACCGCTATCACCTTCGGCACAGGACACCGTCACTGCCTTGCCATCCGCCACGCGCACCGTCGCGTCACCACAGCCGACCACCGCCGGCACCCCCAGCTCGCGCGCAATAATTGCCGCGTGACAGGTTCGACCCCCGCGATTAGTGATAATCGCCGCTGCGCGCTTCATCACGGGCTCCCAATCGGGATCCGTCATATCAGTTACCAACACATCCCCATCGCGCAGATCGGCCATGGTGGAGAGATCGGTGATCACCCGCGCAACGCCTGCGCCGATGCGTTGCCCGATACTGCGCCCTTCGACTAACACGTCGCCGCGCGCCTTCAGATCGAAACGCTCGATAATCTGGGTGGTCCGACTCTGCACAGTTTCCGGTCGCGCCTGGACCACATAGAGCTGGCCATCAATCCCGTCCCGCGCCCATTCAATATCCATCGGTCGTTGGTAATGGGCCTCGATCGCAAGCGCTAGACGCGCCAGTTCGTGGGCGTCCTCATCGGTGATCGAAAATTGCTGCCGTTGGTCGAGCGAAACTTCGTTGGTGACCACTGAGTGACCATCACTGGCCGCCACTGCGTAGGACATGCGTACATGCTTGCTGCCGAGATTGCGGCGCAGGATGGCCGGTCGACCAGCGCGCAAGCCCGGCTTATAAACATAAAACTCATCCGGGTTTACCGCGCCCTGCACCACCAGTTCGCCGAGACCGTAGCTCGCAGTGATGAACACCACGTCACGAAAACCCGATTCGGTATCGAGGGTGAACATCACGCCGCTGGCGCCGACGTCGCTGCGCACCATGCGCTGCACACCGGCAGACAACGCTACCTTGTGATGATCGAAGCCATGATGCACGCGATAGGAAATCGCCCGGTCATTAAACAGCGAGGCGAAAACATCCTTGATGCGGCGTTTGACCTCGCCAATCCCCGTCACGTTGAGATAGGTTTCCTGCTGGCCGGCAAAGGACGCCGTCGGCAGATCTTCGGCGGTGGCGGAAGAACGCACGGCAACCGAAAATTCCTCGCCGGTGCCCGCACTCATATGGGCATAGGCGGCATTGATCGCGGCATCGAAAGCCGAGGGCAGCGGG
>JANOVQ010000220.1:0-2938 GCA_031417495.1 Pseudomonadota bacterium
TCCCAACCGGATGAATCGGTAGAAGGTCGAGCTGCAAAGGCGCGGGCGCTTACTGGTGTGAAACTCTAAGCCTCTATCGTGAATAGTATTTTTTGAAGTTCCGCCCCATCTGGGGCGCGATAGTGATGGTTGCGGGGGCCCGCATTGGGCGATGCAGCCAGGTCGTGCGGATACTCGTGAATGCGTAGAGTTGCACTACTTTACTTGAATCCGCCTCTGCATGTTTGCCGCGCCGCGCCGCACTGCCGAGTCCGTCGGCTCGCGCCTTTGAGGCTGTTGCGTTGGGATCCTAGTTTCACAGTCTGCGGATCGTGGCACGCGCTCCTGTTCCTCAGTCAGCAGTATGGCTTGGATACCCGCCGCCTTGGCTGAGGTTGGCAAAGCGACACTTAATGTCGTATATAACCTTGACAAATCCGACGTTTCATATCATTTTGCTTTCATGAAGCAGCACCCTCAGAGCCAACACGCCAAAACCGTGCAACTCCTGAACGACCGGAAGATCGCCCGGCTTCGCGAGTTCAAGACGGCGGGCATAACGGCGGCCACCATCGCCAGGATGGAGCGGGCTGGAGAACTCGTTCGCCTGGGGCGTGGCATCTATCAACTGCCCGGGACACCAACGGACGCGAACCACGATCTGGCGATTGTAGTCAAGGCGATCCCGTCGGGCGTGATCTGCCTCGTCTCGGCGCTCGCGTACCACGAACTTACAGACATAATTCCTACCCGGGTCTGGATTGCCATCGGCCCGAAGGATCGCAAGCCGAACCTTGCCCATCCGTCCCTTCAGGTTGTTCGCTTCAGCGACAAGCATCTCGGTCGCCACGTAAAAGAACATACCATTGACGGCGTGCCCGTAACGATAACGACGGTTGCCCGAACAATCGTAGATCTGTTTCGCTATCGGCAGTCCGCCGGGCGGCGCTTCAAGACGAGCCCCGGCCTCAACATCGCGCTCGAGGGACTGCGAGAGGCACTGGACAAGCGCAAGGTGACACCCGCAGAAATCGCGCGCTGCGCGGATGAAGCCGGGATCTGGAAGGTCGTAAGGCCATATCTCGAGGCAATGACCGTCAATGCGTAAGCCAATCAACATCGGCGCGTCCGTCCGCGCACGACTGCTGAATCTGGCCCGCCAGCGCGGTCAGCCATTCCAGGTTTTGCTCACGCGATATGTCTTGGAGCGGCTGCTCTATCGCCTGAGCACCACGGAGTATCGTGATCGTTTCGTTTTGAAGGGTGCCGTGCTTCTGACGTCGTGGTTCCCCGATCCGCTGCGTCCGACGCAAGACCTCGACTTGCTTGGCTTTGGCAATTCCGATGCGGGATCGGTTCTGGCGATATTCCGGGAGGTCTGCGCTGTTGCCGCCGATGACGGTGTGACTTTCGACGCAGCAGCTCTGACGGCCGAACTCGTTCGTGAAGAACTGGAGTATGGCGGACTGCGCATCAAAACCAACGCCACGATCGACGGAGCGCGCGTTCGTGTGTTGATCGACATCGGTTTCGGCGACGCCGTCGAGCCGACCGAAATCGTTCTGCCCGTCCTGCTAGATCTCCCCGCGCCAACCCTGCGGGCCTATCGGCCGGAAGCGGTTATCGCCGAGAAATTCCAGGCGATGGTTATGCTGGGCAGAGCCAATAGTCGGATGAAGGACTTCTACGACATCTGGGTGCTGTCGCGCTCGCACGAGTTCGCCGATGAGAAACTTGCCCGCGCCATTCGCGCGACATTCGATCGGCGGTCGACTCAAGTCCCTTCCGATCCGCCCGACTGCCTGACACCGGAATTTTCCGGTGACGCGGCAAAGCAACAGCAATGGGCTTCCTTCGTTGCGGACGTGGCCGCAAAGCCAGGCTCTTTCGCTCGCGTGGTGGCGGACTTGGCGGTGTTTATCGTGCCACATGCGCGCGCTGCGCGAAACCTCGGGCCTTGAGCAGATGGTCGTAAGCGGTTGGTGCAGGTTCTGCCATGACGACAAATTCATCGAGCGCCGAAATCGCTTCGATCCAGAAGCGACTTGCCGAGATCGACCAAGAGCGTCTGGATCTTATGGAGAGGGTCGGTGAGCTTGAGGCAGAGGAAAAAGCCCCTGCAAGCGCAGCACCAGCCGCCGCAATTGCGGCTCCCCCATTGCCGCCAGCCATCACCAACTCTTCACCAGCCGCCGAGAAAATCGCCTTGTACCGTCGCCTCTTCGGCGGACGAACAGATGTGTTCCCGGTCCGATGGGAGAACCCGAAGACGGGCAAGTCGGGGTACGCACCGGCCTGCGCCAACGAGTGGGTCCGTGGCGTGTGCGGCAAGCCGCAGGTCAAGTGCGGGGATTGTCCGAACAAGGCGTTCATTCCGGTCACGTCCGACGTGATCGAATGCCATCTGCGCGGCGAGGACCGCGTTCGCCCCAATGGGCGAGGCAAAGACTTCGTTGCCGGCGTCTATCCACTGTTCTTCGACGACACGTGTGGGTTCTTGGCCGTCGACTTTGACGATGACAACTGGTCCAGCGATGCCCTGGCCTTCATCGCCACCTGCCGTGAATGCGAAGTGCCGGTCACGCTGGAACGGTCGCGTTCCGGCAATGGCGGTCACGCCTGGTTATTTTTCTCCGAGCCCGTCGCGGCATCGGATGCCCGTCGTCTCGGGACATTGCTGCTGACGCGAACGATGAACCGGCGACCGGAGATCGGCTTCAAGTCCTACGATCGTCTGTTCCCGAGCCAGGACACAATGCCGAGCGGTGGTTTCGGGAACCTGATCGCGCTTCCTTTGCAAAGACACGCACGGGAAAATGGAAACAGCGTCTTCGTCGACGATGATCTGCGACCCTATGATGACCAATGGGCGTTTCTCTCGCTCCAGCGCCGGATGACGTCTGCTGAGGTTTCCGCGGTGATTTCGAAGATCGATGCGGAAATGCCTGGCGGAGCCACG
>JANOVQ010000221.1:0-1737 GCA_031417495.1 Pseudomonadota bacterium
GCTTTTTTAACCACCGCCACGCGACTGCGTCCCGGCGACGATCTTCCGCCATCCCGCGTATGCGGGATTCGCCCGCGCCGATCTGTTAGGCGGTCCCGGGTGGCCGACACTCGCCACCTTGAATGAAGCCCTTGGCGGTGCTCGCCACCTCACCTCGGGGTGCGCGCTGCACTTCGCGGCCGAGACTGCAGCACTACTGGCCGACGGCCTGCACTATGAAGTGCGCATTTTTGAAACCGGCGTGATCGCGACGCGTGAAAATCATTGGCATGATTTGCTCAATGCGCTCATGTGGCTTGATCGGCGCGCGCTTAAGTGCGCTGTCAACACCGCCTATGTCCAGGAAATCCGCGCGGGCTCTGTCGCGCACCGCTCACGCGCACAATACGCCCTGACCCATTTCGACGAGGCCGGCGCGGTGGTCGTGGTGCGCGACAAAGCGCTGTTGGCACTGTGGGATGCGCATGACTGGCATGGCCTGCTGTGGTCCGGGCGCGCGCAATGGACACGCGATGCGCGCGTAATCCTCTTCGGGCACGCGCTGCTGGAGCATCTTTTGGTGCCGGAAATTCTGCCAGTGGCGAAGTGTCTGGTCGTCCTGGATGGGGCGCGCAACGACAGCGAAATCCTGCGGACAGTGGCCAGGGAAATCGAAAATCACGCCTGTCTGCGCGATCCGCAGGAGCTTCGCCCATTGCCGCTTGCCGGCCTGCACGGTTGGCATTGCGCAAACCTGCAGGAGGCGTTTTATCACACCGCGCCGTGCTTCCGGCCGTTGCGACCCGGCCGCCGTTACCCGGATCCGAGATAAGCGCCAGGCCCTAGCTCGGAACGCCGCCCCGCCCCGCTGCTGGATTGACGCAACACAGGGGGATCTCCCCACCTCGCACACGCTCGATATTCGCCGCCACCGCCTGCCCGATGCCGCGCAAACTGCGTTCGGTCGCGCCGCCCACATGCGGCGTCGCGATCACATTCTCTTTGAGCAGCGGATCGTTCGGATCGAAGGGCTCCTGCCAAAACACATCGAGTCCCGCGCCGCGCACCCGTCCTGAGCGCAGCGCCGCGAGTAATGCGGCGTAATCGATCACGGGTCCCCGTGCGATATTAATGATGAAGGTGCCGAGTTTCATGCAGGCAAATACTGCGCCATCAACCAGCCCGATATTCTCCGCTGAGGCGGGCGCGGCAACGATGAGGTAATCGGCTTCGCTCACCACCTGCCGGATGTCTTCAGCGCCCACGTGCAGATCCAGATGAACCGAAGGGTCGCGTGGCCGAGTGCCGCGCGGACCGTGCCGCGAAACCGCAATGACGCGCGTACCAAATCCCGTCAGACGGCGCGCGATCTCCTCGCCGATTCCGCCATAGCCGAGAATCACGACAGTGCTTTGCCACAGACAGCCTCCGAGCGGCGAACCAAAGCGGCTTTCACGAAAACGGCGGAAGGCCAGCGGCAGATCGCGCGCCAGCATCAGCATATGCGCGATGGCGAGTTCGGCCACCGACTCGGCATTGCCGGTACCGACGCTCGGCACATTCGCCACCCACACGCCGGCCGCGGTCGCGGCGGGAATATCGATGCTGTCGAGCCCCACCCCATACTGCTGGACCAGCTTGAGACGTGCTGATTCGAAGGTCGGTGCAGGAATTCGCGCCACGATTGGGATGATCACATCGAGGTCTACCGCGTGCGCGACCACCTCACTGGCCGCGCACTCGACAATCTCATCCGTT
>JANOVQ010000222.1:0-2062 GCA_031417495.1 Pseudomonadota bacterium
GACCAGGTCGCGGCGATAAGCGATGCCCAGGCTGCCCCAGAAGTAGGGGACCGCATAGTCCTGTGCGGCTGGATAAGCTGCCAGCCAGCGTGCGGCGATATATTTGCGATTCGGAATTTTGCCCGGCGCGATGCGCGCAAATCGACCGGCATCCACATAGGTCGCCAACGCCACTTCGTTGATGCAAACGATGTCGATGCCGCGCCCATTGGTATCCGCGAGCAATTTGTCGCGGGCGGCGTCATCCTCGAAATACACCTGTTTCACCACGATGCCAGTGGTGTGCGTGAAGTCGGCGACGATTTCTGGATCGAAATACTCCTCCCAGGTCAGCACCACCAGTTTCTGCGGTGGCGTGGCAAAACCCCGCTGCGGCGTGGTGATGAGGAACAGCAGCAGTGCCAGCAGGGAGCAGCACCAGGTGCCGCCGCGGCGCACGCGCGGCGGCAGGATTAGCGGTCGAACTTCGGTGCTTGGTATGTCGGCGTCCTCGCGGCGTTGTGCGCGATCAATTAGGAAGTCCCCGACGCCTGGTGCAGGGTTGTCCTCCTGACGCTATTCAGCGGCCTTAATCAACGCTGACTTGAGGGCGCCAGCCGGTTTTCGCGCGGCGCTCGGCGCTTGAACGGCGGATCACGCATCAGGCGCTCAAGTTAACTGACCACGGTCCGATACGGGTCTATGACCAAGCCACCACATTGATCCTGCACAAAGCTTGCGCTGAGCGATCGGTTCCGGTCGCACGATTGTGCGAGGCGGAGTTGGCCGATTTTGGGTCGCGAGCCGCCCGGCTCGCCACCGATCTGAATTTGAGGAAAGCACTGGAACTAGCGAAGGATGAATGCACCACCAAGTCCAGCCACCGCAGCGCCTTTGGATTGCGCTCTCGATGACACCTCAGTAGAACCGGAGATTGCTGCCAAGCTGCTGGTCCTGAACTACGCCCGTATGCGGCTGGGCGTGGTGCTGACGGGTCTGATCACCCTCATTTTTTTCGGTCTGCTGGTGCCTTTTTTTCCGTTTGAACAAGGGCTGATGTGGGGCTGCATTCTGCTCTTGACCGCGGTGGCGAGGTATTTTCTGTATTGGATTTATCGTCGCTCGGACGCGATGCTCACTGACACTCGGCGCTGGGAGATTTGGTCCTTCGTCGGATCATGCGCAGCCGGCGCGAGCTGGGCTTTTGGACCCGTCTCGATGATGCCCCCCGCAGGAAGCAATACGGCGATGCTGCTGGTGGTGACCTTACTTAGCGTCAGCGCTGTCGCGGTCACTGCGTTGTCGGCGCATTTAGCCTCGCTGATGGTTTTCATCGCCACGGCGCTCTTGCCGACTGCCGCAGCTTTGTATTTTTCAGGCGGGGCCATTGAGCGTACGACGGCCTGTGCAGTCATTGCGGCGGCAATTATGCTGATGTCCGTTGGCCGCAACGCGCATCTGGCAATCAAGTCGCTTATCCGCACCGAGCTACTGCGCTCCCGCACTGTCGAACAGCTGAAGATCGCACACGGCCGTGCGGAGGCGGCTTCAATCGCTAAAACGCGTTTCCTGAGCAACATGAGTCACGAGCTGCGGACCCCGTTGAATGCCGTGATCGGGGCAGCGCAGTTGCTGCGCTCAACCCACACCCCGGCCGACGCCAATGACGAGCACTTGATCGAGGCTATCAAGCAAGGCGGATCCAATCTGCTGTGCCTGATCGAAGGCATTCTGGATCCCTCGCGGATCGAAGCTGGCGCGCTGGAGGTGTCGGCGCAGGAATTCAATCTGCTCGAGACCATCGAGGGGGCCTTGGTGACCGCCGCGGTGTCGGCGCGGATCAAGGGGCTGATCCTGTCCTGCATCGTCGAGCCCGAGTTAGCCGTCTGGCGGCGTGGCGATCCGGTGCTGCTGCGGCAGGTGTTGTTGAACTTGTTTGGCAATGCGGTGAAGTTCACTGCGCAGGGCGAAGTGGAGGTGCGGGTGACGCGTGGTGCGGGTGTGGATGCGCTCTGCATTAGCGTACGCGATACCGGTATCGGCATTCCTGAGTCTGCGCTGCAGCAGGTGTTCGCGCCGTTTA